>JBDNFZ010000086.1:0-7190 GCA_041689555.1 Opitutaceae bacterium
CACCGCCTTGGCCGCGCGCACCGCCGCCGCGGCCCGGCACGCTCCACCCGGTCCGTGTGACCGGGCCACCCCGCGCCCCGCCAACTAATAATCGCTCCTCCCGGTCCGATCGCTCACCACGCGATTACCGCTTCATTACACTGCGGACGACTTTGACACTGCCGTGGGGCGTTGTCGAGGCCCTTGGGTTTGAACTTGAACTTTTGGGGTTCGCCGTCACCGTCGGCTCCCGAGAAAACCGCCGCAGGCGGCGGTGCCGGCAGTGAGTCCACGCCCGCCGGAGTGGGCGCCGGGATCGGGTCCGACAGCGGTGGAGCAGGGGGCGCGGGCGCCGCAGCGGGCGCAGTGCGCGGACGCAATTTGATGACCGGCGCGGACTCCATCTCTTCGCCGCTTCCGGACGCAGGCGGTGCCACGGGCGCGAGCGGTGACGGCGCAGACTGGCCCGGCGCCATTTCGCCCGCCAACCTCGGCTTGATTCTGAGACGGGGAGCCTCGGCAGCTACCGCTGCTCCGGGAGAGGGAGGCGGAGGTGGCGGCGCGCCGTCCACCGGAGCCGCAGGCGGGCGCGGCTTCAGTTTTAGCGACGGTGGCACCTCACTCATGACCACGATCAAAACAGTTTCCCACCGACACTAAACCAAAAAGATTCCCTCGCGGCCGGAAAATCCGTGCCCCAACCTCCGCCCCTTACGACCTATGACGAAGCGCACCCTCTTGTTTTTGATCGCCACCATCAGCATCACTTTTGGCTCAGGCTGCCTGTTTTCGCGCAAGACCTCAAAACCCAAGGAGAATCCCGCCATCGCCGCGGAATTGGAGGAGAGCTTCCGGCAGCGCTGGATCGAAAAACGCGCCGCCGAGCTCGTCGCTAAAAATCTCGCCCCCGATCTCGCGCGCGCCCAAGCCATCGAAGAGTTCAAGGCGAGATTCAACTTTCCCGAAGCGCGGCAAAAGTAGCGCTTCGGACCCGGCAGCGGACCCATAGACCTTCTCCTGGAAAAGTGTTCCTGCTCTGCGGCGTATGACCCCTCTCCCGGCCCCGGCCGAGGCCACGCGCGGCGCCCTGGCCGCCGCTTTGTGCTACTTGTTTTGGGGCTTGGTGCCGCTCTACTGGCGCCAACTCGCCGCCGTCGACGCCGTGGAGTTGATCGCCCATCGCCTAGTCTGGTCGCTGGTTTTCGTCATGGCGGTTATTTTTTACCGCGCGGGCTGGAAGGAGCTCCGCGCCGCGCTCGGCACCCGCCGGGGCGTAGGGCTGAATCTTCTGAGCAGCGCGCTCCTGACGGGGAACTGGCTGGTCTACGTTTGGGGCGTCAACAGCGGCCACGTGATCGAGTGCAGCCTCGGCTATTTCCTCGTGCCCCTGCTCAACACGGCCCTCGGCCGCTGGGTGCTCCGAGAGCGCCTGCGGCCGGCGCAACTCGTCGCGATCGGCTGCGCGGCGGTAGGGGTCGCCGTGCAGCTTGTGCAGGTCGGTCGCTTGCCGTGGATCGCCCTTACGCTCGCGGTGACGTTTGGCGGCTACGGCTTGCTGCGAAAACTCTCACCGCTCGGACCGCTCACCGGCTTGGCCGTCGAGACCACCCTGCTCGCGCCCGCCGCCGCCGCGTTTCTGCTGTGGCGGCAACATACCGGCGAGGGCGCCATCGGGCACGCGAGCGCGACCCTGCAGGCGTTGGTCCTCAGCACCGGTGTCGTCACCGCCGTGCCGCTGCTGCTGTTCGCCTACGGCGCACGCAGGATTCGGCTCACCACCCTCGGCCTGCTCCAATACATCGCGCCAACCGTCCAGTTCACCCTCGGCGTCACCGTGTTTCAAGAGACGTTCGACCGACATCAGGCGCTGGCCTTCGCCTTTATCTGGGCCGGCTTGGTCCTCTACACGGTCGACAATCTCCGCAATCTCCGCGCGGTGACCCGGTAGGTGCGCCCAGCCGGTCCGTCGTTGCAGAGCGATCTCCCTTTCGCCGCCGAATCAGTTCGGAGTGATTTCGAGGAGCTCGATGATGAAGACCAACGTGGCGTTGCGCGGAATCCTGGGTGCCTGTCCGCGCGTGCCGTAACCGAGTTCCGGAGGTATGATCACCAGACGCTTTTCGCCGACCCTCATCAACTGTAGGACCTGATCCCAACCTTGGATCACCTGGTCGCGCGCGACGCGGACCCTGAAGGGCTTGTCCTTGTCCTGCGTCTCGTCGAAGACCGCGCCGCTCAGCAATTTTCCTGTGTAGAGCACGGCCACGCTCTCGCCCGGCTTCGGTCGCGCCCCGGACCCCTCTTCCATGATGACGTAACGGATGCCCGTGTTGGTCTTCTTGGCCAGGGGCCAGGTTTTTTCAACGATCTCCAAGTCCTCGGCCGGGATTTTCTCGCGCTGGGCGCGCAACGCGGGCGCAGACAGAACCAAGCTCAAGAGCAGAAGGGTGGAGATCCGGGCTAAACGGCGGTGCATGGGGGCAAGATGTAATGTGCTCAGGCCCGTTGACACGAAAAAACCACACTCGACCCGCCATTCGAACGGCAAGCCGACCCAGAGGCGCGTCCGTAAACGCGCCCCTGCAAAATCAGCGTGGGCGCCGCCCGTCGCCGGTGCCACCGCCGCCGCCACTCGCGCCAAAGCGATTCCAACCGCCTTCGGCCGGGCGCGCTTGAGCTTCGCCGCGACCCCCGGCGCCTCCTTGGCCTTGGCGGACGCCTCCGCCCGTCTTGTGTCGGGGGCCGCCGCTCCCGTAGCCGCCACCGCGTGGACCACCCCCACCGCCACCGCTACCACCGCCGCGAAAGCCGCGTTGCTGCGTGGGCTGTTCAGGGCGCGCGATAATGGGAAGGTAGTGGAAGCCCTCGAGTTTCAACTCGGGAATCTTCGCGCCGATGAAGCGTTGGATGTCACGGATGTCGCCGGCGTTCTCCGGCGAGACCAGCGTGATCGCATCACCGACCGCCTGCGCCCGGCCGGTGCGGCCGATGCGATGGACGTAGTCCTCGGGCTTCTCCGGCACGTCGTAGTTGATCACGTGCGAGACGCCGGCGACATCGATGCCGCGCGCGGCGATGTCGGTGGCGACCATCACCTCGTATTTGCCGGACTTGAAACCCTCGAGCGCCTCGATGCGCTGGTTCTGCGAGCGGTTGGCGTGCAATACCGCGACCGAATGGTTGGCCGATTTGAGGCGGCGGGCGATCTTGTCCGCCCCGTGCTTTGTGCGGGAGAACACGATCACGCTATCGAATTCCGTCTTGGCGAGGAGCGCCTCGAGCAACTCGAATTTTTGTTCGTGCGCCACCGGGTAAAGCGCGTGGTTGACCGAGGCGGTGACCGAGCGGGCGACGCCGATCTCGATCTTGGCCGGGCTGCGCAACGCAAACGCCGCGACCGCCGCGATCTCGGGCGGCACGGTGGCGGAGAAAAACAGCGTCTGCCGCTCGCGCGGGCAGCGTGCGATGATGTCCTTCACCACGGGTAGAAAGCCCATGTCGAGCATACGGTCCACCTCGTCGAGGATAAGGATGTTGATGTCGCGCAGGCTGATTTCCCCGGACTTGAGATAATCGACCAGCCGACCCGGGGTGGCGACGATGACATCGACGCCGCGCTTCAGCTCGGAACGTTGCGCGCCGTAACCGACGCCGCCGAAAACGGCGACCGTGCGGATATCGGTGAAGCGGGCGAAATTGCGGAACGAAGTCTCGACCTGTGCCGCGAGCTCGCGCGTGGGCTCGAGCACGAGCACGCGCGTCCGGCCGTGGGCGCCGAGCCGGGTCAGAACCGGAAGGGCAAACGCCGCGGTCTTGCCCGTGCCGGTCTGCGCCGATGCGATCAGATCGCCGCCGCCGAGGACGACGGGGATCGCCCGGAGTTGGATGGGAGTCGGGTCGGTATAACCTGCGGCTTGGACGCCGCGAAGGACCGACTCGGAAAGATTGAGAGTCTTGAAGGCCATGAAAATGAAGATATCTGGCAAGCTGCGCCAGAGACAGGAGCGCAGGCCGAGTCGTTCTTCACCCGCTGACGCTCGCGGCTCGAAAGCCGAGGAGAAAATGAAAAAGACGGAGCGCCCGGAGGCACTCCGTCTGAGATAGGTAAACGTTCCCGAAAGGGAACTGCGTTACGCTTAGTAACGGCGCTCGCCACGGTCGCCGCCGCCGCCGCCGCGATCGCCGCGGTAGCCGCCACCGCCGCCGCCGCCGAAGCCACGACCACCGCCGCCGCCGCCGCCGAAGCCGCGACCGCCGCCGCCGCCGCCGCCGAAGCCGCGACCGCCGCCCTCTTCCTTTGGACGGGCCTCGTTAACGGTCAACTGGCGACCGCCGAGATCCATGCCGTTCATTTTTTCCGTGGCGGCTTTCGCCTCCTCGGGGGTGCCCATGGTGACAAACGCGAAACCGCGTGGGCGGCCGGTCATCTTGTCCATGGCGACGTAAAGGTCGGTCACGGTGCCGAACTGGCCGAAAGCCGAGCGGAGCTCGTCTTCGGTGGTCTTGAAGGAGAGGTTACCAACGTATAGTTTGGAGTTACTCATATGTGATGTTGCGTAGATCCATCGCTCGCTGCCAGTCCGTTCCCACCGTGGGTTTCGAAATCATCACTTGAGCAACCTTGCCCAGCCTACGACTCTCCAGATCCTGTCACCAAAACGCTTTCACTAACGACTGAAACGCCAGAAAGACCATAAAGTGCGTTTAGGCAAGGAGTATTTCGAGACCGTGAGCCGCGTCCCTCGCCCGGCCCCAATCGCTCAGATCGAATACTTCATCTTCACGTCCTCCGGAATCGGTGTCGCTCGCCCTGTCGCAAGCGTCACCAGCACGTAGTCGCAATAGCCGTCACAGACCCGCTTGCCGATCGGGTTCTTCTCGATCTCAAAGGCCACCCGGCAACCCGTCTCGGAAAAATTCTCGATCCAGCATCGCACGGTCATGCGGTCGCCCCAACCCAAGGGCCGTCGGTAATTGATGTTCGCCGTCGTCATCCACCAACCCAGCCCGCGTTCGGCAAACGCCTGCATCGACATCCCGTAACACCGCTCCATCTGGTCGAAGCGTGCCGCGAGCACGTAATCGAGATAGCGCGTCGAATGCACGTGCTGATAAAGATCGATGTCGTCGGGCCGGACCGCGAGTTCGGTCTCAAATTTGGAGAAAACGTCCATGGTTAAGACTGGCCTGCTCCCGCCCGTCACGTCCAGTCCCGAGCCCGCCCCATCCTTCAGTCGAACAGTCGATCCCGTAAACGCCGATCCCTCTTGGTCGGCCGGCCCGCGCCCGGGGTGCCCGCGAGCGCCTGCTGGGCCCGCCATTCGCGCGCCTTGGCAAATTCCTCGGGCGGGGTGAGCTCGACACAAAACTCCGGAACGCGGGCCGCCCCCACCCGACAGGGCGGCGCGGCGATCACCCTTAAGGTGCGCACCCACACCCCCTGCCGCACACTCACCACCTCCCCCGGACGGACCGCGCGGGCCGGCTTGGCCGTTAATTCTCCGACCGAAACCGCGCCGGCGCGGCAGGCTTCGGTCGCCAATGGCCTCGTTTTAAACAACCGCACCGCCCAAAGCCATTTGTCCATCCGGACGGCACTCCCCTCGTCCACTTCCATGCTGGATAATCGAGGGGTTGCAGGCCTGCCGAAGCTTCAGTTCTTGGGCGCGCGCACGGTCGCGTTGATCCAATCCTTCAAAATATCCTTCTCATAACGCAGAGGGTCCTGCCGGTCGATCGTCAGGCGCATGTCGAACGCCAGATCCCGCAGCTGTTCCTTGCCTTCTTTCACGGTCTTGCCGGCGGCGTCCATGACCTTGAAAGTGAAGTTGAAGCGTGGCGCGTAAATCGACTTCACGATTCGGATATCGGAAAACTGCGGCCCGCGCCACGGCTCATACTCGCCCGCGAGGTCGATGTCGGTGAACGAAACCGTGAGTTTCTGCCCGGCCGGCAGCGCCTTCTCGGCGCGCTCGACGATGAACTCGCGCACTTGGTCGAGGATCGCGTCGCGGCCCTTGTCGGTGCCGAAATCGCCGTCCTTCACGTCGGCGAAGTTTTCCGGCTGCACAAAAATCACTTCGGTGCGGGCGGGGGCCTTGGTGGCTTCGACGGCGCTGAGCGCGGCCGGGGCCAACAATCCGAGCAAAACCAACGGGAGCCGGGTCATGGTTTTCATAGGTAACTGGAACCAGCCTACCGGAAAATGTTTCGGAAGCGAGTCGGGGCCGCAAAAATTTCCATCCCGCCGCGCCGTCACCCCGTTCAAGGCAACTCCGCCAGCACCCCCGCAAGCACCCGCGCTGCGATCTCCGAAACTTTTAGCTCGTTGTCGTCGATCGGATTCTTCCCGTGCTGGCCGCCCGCCAGATCGCTCAATCCGCGAATGACCAGAAGGGGGATGCGATTCGCATAGGCGACCTGGGCCAACGCCGTCGACTCCATATCGGTGCAACGCGCCCCCCAGGTGCGGAACACCCATTCGCGATACTTCGCGTTGTCCAAAAATACCGTCGAGGCGACGCCGTTGCCCCCCACTTCCACCCGCACCGTGCGTCCGCTCTTCGTCATCGGGGCCAGCTTCGGCACCGCGCGCCGCGCCGCCTCCAGCAACCCCGCATCGACCGGAATCAGCTCCAGCCGCTCGCCCTTCTCCTCCGCGCTGTCGGCGGCACCCGCCCGCGTGATGATCGTGCCGGCGGGGAAGATCATCCCGAAGTTCTCCCGGCCCGGCGGCAGATAATCAGGCCGGATGTAGCCTCCCTTGCCGTCCTCGTTGAGATACGCGGCCTCGCCGTGGTTGGCCCAGGCCTCGGGGATGACCACGTCGCCCACTTCCAGCGCCGGATCGGTGCCGCCGGCGACACCCGCGAAGAGCACATGGGTGATCGGGAAACGGTCGAGCGCGAGCTGCAATTGGTAGGCGGCGTTGACCATACTCACGCCCGTGCGACAGATGATCACATCCTTCCCGCCGACCCGGCCCCGCCAGAACTCCATGCCTTTCACCACGGTGCGCGTCCAACCTTGCCTCGGGTCCACCCCAAACTCCCGCTTCAACGCCGTCATCTCGGGCGCATAGGCGCCGCACAAGGCGTAAAGCCTCTTGTCCCCGTCGGCCGCATTCAGACCGCCGGCCAGAATCCACGCGGTCAAAACCAGAAAAACTCCCGCCCGACGAAAAAACACGTTCATCCCCGCGTTCAGCAGAC
>JBDNFZ010000087.1:0-7479 GCA_041689555.1 Opitutaceae bacterium
ATGCTCGATGGCTATTTCCCGCGGTTGCGGATGGTGCAAGCGCAACCCCGCCCGGCCCGTCAGCGTCTCGATCAGGTGGTCATCGACAAAAAGCTCCCGCCGCGAGCCGATATCTTCGACCGGCTTCGCCCCGCCCACCGACGTCTCCTTGTCCGCAGCCGCCCGGGCCGCTGTCGCCAGTTGCAATGACGCCGCCGTGCAGGCCAAGCCGGACAGCTGGATGAACGAACGACGGGACAAAGGCAGACGCTTTTTCGGATTCATGCGATGCGGGAACCGGGGAGGAACGAGGGAAATCACCGCTTACCGGTTACCCTCAATTCGGATCCCGCCGAACCGAAAGCACAATTCACTCCGGGTGGTAACTTGCTTTGACCAGCCGCCCCAGCGGCTGCGGCTCTGGCAACCGCATCATGGCCCGTCTCGGCGCACGCCGGCCACTGGTTACTTCTTGTAGCCTGTCTCGTCAGGTTGCCTTACTTCTACAGGCCCGGCATGCAAATGGACTCTTCGCCCGCCTCCACACCAAAGCGCGCGAATGCAGTCCTCTTATGCATAGACTATATACCAAGCAGGTTGGCTGGCCCAAGCTCCCCCGCGGCTTTGCTTTTCGCATGGTAAGCAACATATCCGAGGACTCCCTTGGGCGCCTCTACTTTGTCCACCGCGGCGCCCAGCCGCTCGTGCGGTTCGACCGGGACGGCAACTTTCTCGATGCCGTGGGCGAGGCAGACTTGCCGCAATCGATTAATTACGATGTGAGCAAAAATCCCCCGACGCCGATTGGCCGGGAATACTGGCTGCACGGGCTGCACATCGACCCGTGGGACAACATCTGGGTCACCGATCTTGGTCGCCACGTCGTGCTGAAGTTTGATCCGCGGGGCCGACTGCTTTTGACACTGGGACAGCCAGACCAGCCCGGCGAGGCACCCGACCGTTTCAATCAACCCACCGCAGTCGTGGTCGGCCGTTCCGGCCACATCTATGTCGCCGACGGCTACGGCAACGCCCGGATCGTGAAATACTCCCCGACGGGGCTTCCCCTGCTGACTTGGGGCCGGCGCGGATCTGCGGCCGGTGAATTCCAAACCCCGCACGCCCTGTCCATCGATGCGGACGAGAACATCTATGTCTCCGAGCGCATGAACCACCGCGTCCAGGTCTTTGCCGCCGACGGCCGCTACCTTGCCCTGTGGCCGGACCTCCGCCGGGCCGATGCCATCCAGGTGAGGGGCGAGGAGGTCTATGTCGGCACGGGCCACGGGGACAACGCTATCTACCGGTTCACCCGCGACGGCCGGAACCGGGAAATCCTCGGCCGGGGATCGGACGCGTTCGGTTATCCGCACGGGATCCATGTCGATACCGAAGGCAGCATCCATGTGGCCGACCCCGTGGCGGAAAACGCCGCCGCGTTGCCGGCAAAATACCTCGCGGGCTGAGCGCCGCCTTAAACAAGCTCTCCTCCATGACCTCCCCCCAACGCGGCTGCTCCCAGGAAATGCGTGCCCGGCTTTCCGGCCCCATGCCCTCCCTGAAAACCCCCTTCAACCGGGACGGCTCCATCGACTTCAACGGATTGCGCAACCTCATCGATGTCAACCTCACGGCCGGCGCAAAGACCCTGATGCTGACCGCCGGTGACAGCCACTATGTGGCGCTCTCCGAGCAGGAAATCGCCGAGGTGACGCGCGTGACCATCGAGCACAACGCCGGGCGCGCCTTGGTGATCGCCGCAGACCGTTACTACAACACCACACAGGCGGTCGGCTTCGCGCGTTTCGCCAAGGATGCCGGCGCCGACCTGCTCATGGTCATGCCACCCGACTGGGGCGGCTCCTGCACCCCCGCCACGCTGGCGGAGCATTACCGCGCCGTGGCCGAGGTGATGCCGGTGATGCTGGTGTCCAACGTATTCATCGCGCGGGGCCCCAAGTTCGGCTTGGATACCCTCAAGCTCGTGCTCGAGGCCACGGACAAGGTCGTCGCGATCAAGGATGACATGTGCGGTGAGTTCGCCCGCAAGATGTCGCTGCTCGTCCATGACCGCTGGGCCGTGGTATCGGGTGGGCAGAAGCAAAATCACCTGAACAACCACCCCTACGGCTGTGATGGCTTCCTCTCCACCTTCATCACGTTTAAGCCGGAGATCGCCCATGCCTACTGGCAGGCGGTTGTTTCCGGAAACCTCGCCGCAACCCGGCGCATCATCCGGGATTACGACTATCCCTTCTTTGAATTGATCATGGGGCTCCCCGGGGGCTTCAACGCCGGCATCCAGGCGATGCTCGAACTCAAGGGCATCGCACAACGCTGGCGCCGCAAACCCTACCACAGCTTGACTGACCAGGAGCTCGAGGCTTTTGCCGCGGGCCTCAGGAAAATCGGCATCCTGGCCTGACCCACCTTCGCGTGGCCACCGCCCTCCTACCCCGCCCCCCTGCGGGCAATCTTCCCTCCGGCGCTTGGCTGACCGTCGTGCTGCTCTGGCTGACCGCGTGCCTGAACTACCTGGACCGGCTGATGATCATGACGATGCGCGACTCGGTCATAGCCGCGATTCCGATGACCGAGGCCCAGTTCGGCCTGCTGACCACGGTCTTCCTGCTGGTCTACGCCGTGTTCAGCCCCTTCGCAGGCTTTCTCGCCGACCGCTTCAACCGCAGTTACCTCATCACGGGCAGCCTCTTTGCCTGGTCCGCCATCACGCTGCTGACCGGCTATGTGCGGACCTACGATGAGCTGCTCGTCACGCGCGCGCTCATGGGGATAGCCCAGGCGGCCTGCATGCCGGCCTCGGTGGCGCTGGTCGTGGACTACCACCGCGGCAGCACGCGCTCGCTGGCCTCCGGCCTGCTGCTGGGCGGAGCGATGATCGGGGCGGTGATGAGCGGCCTCGGTGGCTGGCTCGCGGACCTGCACGGCTGGGCCTATGCCTTCAAGCTCTTCGGCGTCGCGGGCGTCTGTCTCGCCGCCGTGCTTTGCCTAGTGTTGCGGGACCCACCGGCAGAGAAGGCGTTGACCACCACCGCCCAGGCCCAGCCGGCCGCGCGCTTGGGCGAAGCCTTTGTTAGCCTGTTCACCAATCGCGCCTACCTCGTCATGTTGGTCTACGCCTGCCTGCTGGGAGTCGTGAGCTGGTCGGTGGCCGGCTGGATGCCCACCTACATCAAAGAACGCTTCGATCTCACGCAGGGATCGGCCGGGCTTTACACGACCGCCTGCCTCAACGTGGCGGCCCTGATCGGCATGCTGCTAGGCGGCGCCTGGGCCGACCGCTGGAGCCGCACCAATGCACAGGCCCGTTTCCTCGTTCCCGTGATCGGCCTGGCCCTGGCCGCGCCGGGCATCCTGCTGATCGCCCACACCCCGCTGCTCCACGTCGCCTTGGCCGGCCTGGTCCTTTACGGCATGGCCCGCCATTTTGCCGACGCCAACATGATGCCCATCCTCTGCGTGCTGGTGGACCCGCGTTATCGGGCCATGAGCTGGGGAATTTTGACCTTCTTCAGCTGCGCCGTCGGCGGGGCGGGGGTTTATGCCGGTGGCCTGCTGCGCGATGCCCAGGTGGACGTGAGTCGTATCTTCCTTTTGGCCTCGGCCAACGTCCTGCTCTGCGCCGGCCTGCTGTTCCTGCTCCGCCGGCGGCAGATCGCGCCGCCCGTGTAATCTGGGTCGGCGCATTCGTCCACTGATCCGCCGGTATTTTATTGCTACCAGTATAAACCTAAATCCGGCGATAGAAACGGGCTTAAAATTGCGGAGGTTGTTGTTTGGTGGGGCTATGTCGCCGTCACTGCCGCCAAACGGAACTCTACCTGAGGGTGAGCCCGCCCGCCCTAGTCGGACACCCGCCCTGCCCCGAAGCCCGAGTCGAGCCCGGGCGTCGAGCCGCAGATCGTATTAACCCGGAGGTCGTTTTCGGGCGCAGTTTACACCCGACCTGGCGGTCAGCTCCCTGGGGGCGCTGGTGTTTTTCGCGCATATCTGGCCGCGACCGGCGCCTTCGACGCGTTGGTCGCCGACACGCCGCTGGGCTATCTGCTGAAGCGGGGCCTCACCGTCCCCGACACCGTTTCTTTCATCGCCCGGGACTATGGCCATATGTTCGAGACCGTGAACCCGCCGATCGTCCAACAACTAAGCTCTCAAGGAGGACGCCTTTGCCCGCCAGCTCTCGCGGTTGGTGCTGCACATGGTCAGTCAAGGCAACCTGAAGTCCGAGCCCAGTTTGATTTGCTCGAAATACTTCTCCGGCTCCGTGAAGCAACTCCATCAGCACCAAGCCGCCGCCGGGCTTCACTTCGAAGACGCACAAATCGGTGACGATCAGGCTGACCACGCCCCGGCCGATGATAGGCAGCGTGCATTTTCGCAAAATCTCGGGCTGCCGTTTTTCGCCGGATGCTCCATTACCGCAGCGACACGTTTCGCGCCGGACACCAAGTCCATGGCGCAGCCGGGGCCCTTCACCAATTTGCCGGGCACCATCCCGTTGGCGATGTCGCTGAGGTGATCCCTCGAAACTGCGCCAAGGGAAGTGTTAGTCCGGGGCGAACGAAAGGAACCCAGAATGACCGGCCAGATCCCCTCGCACCGCTGAGACGAATTCGCCGAACCCCTCCACCAGCGGCGTTCCCGCCTCGCCGGTCATCCGCAGAAGCGAGCGCTCGTCCTTGAAGCCGCTGCCGGTCACGAGACACACAACGTGCTCCGACGGCGTCACCTCGTCGCGCGCGATGGCCTGCACCACGCCGGCCAGTGCCACGGCACCCGCGGGTTCGCTGAAAATCCCCTCCTCCCGGGCCATCCGCGCCTGCCAGGACCAGACTTGTTCGTCGGTGACGACATAGCCCTGTCCGCCGGAACGGCGGCAAGCGGCAATCACCTGGTCGCCGTCGAGCACACCACCGACCTGCAGACCGCTGATCGCCGTCGTCGAAGTCACGGCGCGCGCCGGCACGCCGCCGCGCAGAGCCGAGGCGATGGTGTCGTTACCGGCCGGCTGCACACAATGCACGCGACCACGGGTGCCCTCGACTCCACGCGCCACCGCGAGCGTCAGGCCGCCGCCGCCAGCAGGGCTGAAGACGCTGAAGCTTTCGCCGGCCAGGGTCTCGGCAATTTCATAACCGATCGTCTGCACGCCAGCCATGCCGAGCGGCGACAGCGCAAAGGCGCTGATCTCATAACCCGCCTTGAGTTCTTCAGCCAGGCCCCGCAGTCCCAGCATGACTTCCGTGCTAACTTCCGGCGAGGCTCCGAAGTTTTTAATCCGCAACAGGCGGGCGCCATACGCCCGCATCTGCCGCAGTTTCCCTTCCGGCGCACCCTCGACGATGGCGAGATAGCAAGCCATGCCGGCCCGCGCGCAGTAGGCGGCCAAAGCCGCCCCGGTGTTCCCGCTCGAGGTGCCCAGGCATACGGTCCGTCCTTCGCGTTTCAGGTGGGTCACTGCCGCCGCCGCAAACCGGTCCTTGTAGGAGCCGGTCGGGTTGCTGCCCTCGTATTTGAACCAGAGATTTTTCAGCCCGAGCGAAGGCCCGATCCGCTGCGAGCGGATCAGCGGGGTGCCGCCCTCTCCGAGGGTGACGGCATCCGCCGCCGGTGGTGCGCCCCATTTCTCAGCGTATTTCCAGATACTCATAAACGGGTCTCCAGCGGACTCCACGGCCCTTGCGCCGAATGCACAAAGCCGGTGGTCATTTCCGTGCTCACGGCCCCTCGCGCCGGCACTTGCAGCAGTTCGCCGCTTTTCACCAGGTCGGCGAAGCGCCCGACCGGCGACGTGCTCGGCTGGAGCGTGATAATGTGGCCCTCGCCCCACAGCGGGTAGCGCGCAATGCCACCGGCCGAATTCCACGACCACGCGTAGGGAAATTTATCGAGCTCCCACTCCATCGCGAAACCGAGCCGGCGGCGTTCGTTCCAAATACAACCCCAGCCCGCCGTGAAATCCGTGAGCTGCACCGAGTGATCCTTCCCGCTGCCCGCAGGGGGCACGACGCTGCAGTCGCGCATCGCGCCACCCACGCGCTCGGGCACGAACGGCCAGCGGCCCGAATAACCGGCCCTCAATTGCAGGCCCTTCGGATCTTCGGCTTTGAAAACTCGCACCGTCCGGGCCGGCGTGAGCAACCGCGCTCCTTCCAGCAGAGGCCCGCCGAAAGTCGGATGCTGCAACCAAGCGACGGGCAGCGCGGACGCAGAACGGTTCTCCACCGTTTCGGTCCAGCGCATCAGTGGATCGTTCCGCCCGAGGATCAGGGTGCGCCGGTAAACCAACGGGGTCCGCACGGACCGGCCCACCAACGTCACCGTTAGCCCGGCCTTCGTCTGCCGGACCTGCTCCACCGTCCAAGGCAGGGCGCGCAATTCACCGTGGGTGCCAATCGGCGCCCCAAAATCTTCAGTCGGAAAAAATCCCGTGGGCAGCGAAACATACCAGCTGCCGTCCATCACGTCGTAAAGGTCGCTGCCGGCGGCGACCGGCTGGTCCAGCACCCGGCTGCGCGCCGGCTGGCCATAGGGATTACGCCAAATGATGTCGATGCCGCTGGCGCGGTCGACATAACTCGTGATCGCACCGCCCATCGCCGGCCACAGCGCCACGCGAAAAAAGGCGTTCTGGAGCACCAAAAGCCGGCGCCCGCCCTCGGTGGTCCACCGGGCAACTGGTTTGGTCGGCTGTCCAGTCGTGAGGCGTTGCCGCCCGGCCGGCCGCCGGGCTTTTACACGCACCGGGTTTTTCCCGTTTTTACTTTTCATGAATTCCACTCCGATCGCAAAATTGGGTCTCGATCTGAAATTGCTGGCCCCCGGCTTTCATCGCCGCCGCTTCCAAGCCGGGGACGTCGGCTTCGACGCCTGGATCTGGCGAGGGAGCACGGGCCCCACGCTGCTGCTGAACGGCGCCACGCACGGCGACGAATACGAAGGCCCCACGCTGCTGCGGCAGTGGGCGGAAACCTGGCGGCCGGCACGCCTGTGCGGCACGGTGGTCATGGTGCCGGTCCTGAATGAAGGCGCTTTTTTTGCCGGCCAGCGCTGCCACCCGGCCGACTCCGGCAACCTCGCACGCGCTTTTCCCGGCTCGGCGCGCGGATCGGTGACAGCCCGCCTCGCCCACCTCTTCGACACGCAGTTGCTCGCCAAGGTCACGCACTATGTCGATCTGCACAGCGGTGGCGTCGCCTACGAGTTGTTTCCGTGGGTCGGCTACCTCACGCGCGATGACCAGGTCGGCCGCACCCAGCGCGCCATGGCCGCCTGCTTCGATTCCTTTTGGTGTTGGGCTGGACCGTTCCTGCCCGGCCGGACGCTGAGCGCCGCGGCCGTCCGCAACATCCCCGCGATCTACGTCGAATGCCGCGGGGCTGGCGGGGTCGAGGCGCAGGATTTGCAGGCCCTCCAGCGCGGCCTTGAAAACCTGCTGCAATGGACGGGCTGCCTGCCCGGTCCCCCGCGCACACTGCG
>JBDNFZ010000088.1:0-3639 GCA_041689555.1 Opitutaceae bacterium
AAAATATGTCGGTCAATTACATCATCAAGCTCTGAGGCCGCGGGGCCTCTCTGTGATCCGCTACGCCACGGTAATGAAAAACTCTCTTAGCTTCCACACTTGGGTAGGCATGCTCCTCGCCTGCCTCGGGAGTGCCGTCATGGCGCAGACCCCGCCGTCGTTGGACAATGACGTCCGCAATATCTTCAGTCAGCAGCCGAAATCGGCCTGGCCGCCGCCGCCGCCCTCGCTGACGATCGATGCCCGCACCGTCACGCCCAATCAGTTCAAGAGTGGCACGGTCGTGGGCGGGTGGCAGACCACCCGCATCGCCAGCAAAGCCGTGAGGATCGCCAACGCCGACTTCGAGTTGCCGGTGATGGCGGCAGGACAGTTCCTTTACGCTCCGACCGACGGACAGTGGAGCTTCGGGGGCCAAGCCGGCGTCGCCGGTAATGGCAGCCCGTGGTTTTCCCCGAGCGCATCGAGTGGGTCGCAAGGCGCGTTTATTCAAGGCACGGGGACCATTTTACAGACGGTTCCGGTTACGCCTGGCACCTACGTGATCACGTTCCGCGGGGTGGGCCGGAAGGATACCTTGGCCAACGGGATCCAAGTCTGGTTCAACGGCTCGTTGGTTCAGACCTTTGCTGATACCGGATTCTCCAAGGATGTCTGGCGGACTTATACGACCGCGGCGGTGACCGTCACCGCGACGTCATTCTCGGTGCTCAAATTTGTGGGAGTCGGGGGCACCGGTGACCGCACTACCGCCATCGATGCAGTCGCGATGGTGCAAACGGGCGGGGCGACGAACTACGTGGCCGGGAGCGCGAATCTTCTCGCCGGCCCGAGCAGCCTGATTTTCCCGAAGGGGATTCCTACCTCGGCGACCGGCGTGCCGCTCCCTGGCCAAGGCGCCCAGCTCGAGTCGGTGACGATGTCACGGCCTCTGGTCGCCCGCCAAATCTCCTTTTCCCTGGGTGCAGTCATCAGTCCGCCGGTTTTTGCCGTGAATGGCCGGGCTCTGACGGATGTGGAGCTCAGCACCTTCTACCTGGAGCAGCCGGCCAATGCCACCAGCGAACGCTTTTATTACAGCCCGCACGCGCAAATGGTTTACGCGACCCAGCCCGGGGTCGTGGATATCACCTGGGTGGAACGTATCTCGAAGGCCCAAATCACCAAACAGTATGTGATCGCCGCCACGCCGAGCAAACCGGTGAAGCGGATGTATTGGACGGAAAACGGGTTCAAGGGGCCCGTCATCCAGGTGCCCTCCTCCCGGGTGGCCACGGTAAACGTGGTCTACAACACGCTGTTTCCCTCCACGGTCGCAGCCGCCAATGTCTATGTGCGCCCGGGCGAGGTCGCCAGCCCCGTGCCCGGCGCCATCGAAACGCGGACCTGCTGGTATAGCTCGCTGGATGGCGGCATCCACGCCTACAACTACGAAGGCCGGGTCTTCATCGAGCTGCTGGGGTCGCTCAAGAGCGATGGGGTCTCCCGCGTGCAGTTGGGCACGGAAATTGTCGAAGTGGTCAAGGAAGCGGACACGTTGGTCGAGCGGGTGGGCCTGGGTGATGAGTTGCTCGCGCCCAACGGGGAGTCGGGGCTCTACCAGCGCGTGATCACCGGGCTCAGCCCGGTCGGCATGCAAGCCGCCTTCCTTCATCAGCATGTCGCGGCCGGTTCGTTGAATAGCCGCCTGTTTGCGATCGCCAAGACCACGCCGCTGTTCTCGGGGAACACGGAAATCCCGAGCAACGAAGTGCTCGTCTTTTGGATGGAGGCCGGGGAGCTGACGCTCCTGTGGCCCAAATACTATGTCGGCTATATTCTGGATTGGCCGACGAGTCTCGACCGCTACTCTCTCTACAGCCGCTCCACCGATGCGGCCGCAGCGACCGCCGTGCAGCTCAACTCGGCGGATGGTCCGGCCTTGGTTTATCAGGATGATCCCACGGGCAAAATGGCCCAGATGTCCAATACCAACCAATTTAGCACGACCGTCACGGTGGCCAGCCCGGTGGGGCTCGCGCTGCTGCGCTACACCAATGGCAACGAGATCTGGTTTGAGCGGGTTCGCTCGCAATTGCATACGACCTTTACGGATTTCAGCGGGACTCCGCTTTCGGTCAATGTGGGCGATCGGATTTTGCCGCCCGTGGATGGGTTGACCTCCGTCGGCTACATCCGGCCGGCCAGTGGCACGGCCTATAACCCCGGGGCCTACTTGGATCCCTTTGTAGTCGGCTTCGACGAAGCCAAGCGGGGCGCGATCATCGGAGTCAATGCCGTGCCCGGGAACGACCAGTTGGAAATCTGGTGGTTCAAGGCCAGTGTGCCGGGGGCCGGCACGATCAAGCCGACTTATTGGCCCTCCTATGTGCGAAAATACCAGTTGGTCTGGCCGACGACTCCACCCGAGATCGTGCTCGCGAGCAACGCGGGCTCCAACGACCTGCCCAGCCTGCAGGCCCAGGGCACGATCTACACGCAAAACAGCCTCGCGCTCCCCGGCTACAATCCCAACGAGGAACATGCCCTGATGCTCAACGGCCGCGCCTGGGCCCTGCGGGACGATCTCAATCTCCCCACCTCGTCGGCCCCGTATGTCCTGATCGACTACGTCGAAGCGGACAACCAGCCGGCCATGGCGGTGTTCAAAGTGCTGCGGGATAAACTCTCGGCCGGCATTCAATTTCTCTACACCGCCGAGGCGGGCAAAGTCCTGCAGGCCCCCATGCCGCTGCCCATCCTGCCGCTCCCGATGCGGGACAAAAAGGTCCCCCATGCGTGGACGTGGAACAGTTACTTCAACGCCTCCGCCTGGTTTCCCGTCTCCAAGCAAGCGCAGATCGTCGCGAACCACGAAGTGGTTCCAGCCACGAGCGCCAATCCCCCGGCGAAAGCCTCCCTGACGGCGTCCTCGGCCAATCCCGAGGCCCCCTACTACGGCCAGTTTACCTTCATCGATCGTAAGGGCACGACCTGGGTGTATCGCGGGATGCATGACGGCGTCAGTCAGACGGTGACCTTTGGCATGCGCTATTTTTATCCGACGCAGCCCGGCTTCTGGTTCCCCTCGCTCGCCGCCCAGCCCGCCGTGGGCACGATCGTGCCCTACCTGCGGAAGGACAACAGCCAGAGCCCGGTGCTCGGCGAAGCGCTCGAAATTAAATTCAAGCCGGTCTGGCCCTCGGCGGCGCCGGAGCTGCGGGTGGGCGAAACGCTCGCCCGCACCAAGTATGGCCTCCCGGCCGTGCGTGGGCAAACCAGCGCGGAGCTGATCTACCAGCAGTCCATCGCGCGGGATTCGGCCGGTGCGCTCACCAGTGCCACGCTCTTCGATCCGACCCGGGCCAAGACCTACGCCTTGGCGGCGCTCGGGCTGGCTAAAATCCCCGGCAGCGCGGCGACCGATAACTATATTGGCAAGACCTATTTCACCCGCCTGCCCCCCCACCTCTCCCAGCGCTTCTATCTCGACCCGAACGCCGGTCCGCTGGGCACGTTGTATTTCAAGGGCGAATTCAAGCAGGCCGCGTTGGGCGAAGACTATCTGCTGCTCAACCGGCTGAGCGCCGATGATCTCACGGCCTTGAAGGGGCTGGTCGATGCCGGCGATGTCGACAAAACGAAGTGGGATACCGCGAT
>JBDNFZ010000089.1:0-1959 GCA_041689555.1 Opitutaceae bacterium
CCGAGGTGCGGGGTGAGGCAGACGTTGGGCAGGGTGCGGAGTTCGCTGTCCTTGGCGAGGGGCTCTTCCTCAAAGACGTCGAGGCCGGCGGCCGCGACCTGACCGGACTTCAATGCGGCGATGAGCGCGGTTTCCTTGATGATGCCGCCGCGGGCGCAGTTGAAAATCCGCAGGCCCTTCTTCGCCTTCGCGAAGGCGGCCTCGTCGATCATGTAACGGGTATCGTCGGTGAGCGGCATGTGCACCGTGATATAGTCGGATTGGGCGAGCAACTGGTCGAGGGAGACGCCCTCGATCTGCATGGCCTTCGCGCGGCTGGGGGCGAGATAGGGATCGTAGGCGAGGACGCGCATGCCGAAGGCTTGGGCGCGTTTCGCGACTTCGCCGCCGATGCGACCGAGGCCGACGATACCGAGGGTTTTCTTGAAGAGCTCGATGCCGGAGAAACTCTTGCGGTCCCATTGGCCGGCCTTCATTGAGGCGGCCGCCTGCGGCACGGGCCGGGCGCCGCAGAGGATGTGGGTAAATGTGAGTTCGGCGGTGGCGATGGTGTTGCCCGAGGGCGTGTTCATCACGATCACGCCGCGCTCGGTGGCGGCATCCACATCGACGTTGTCCACGCCCACGCCGGCGCGGCCCACGACCTTCAGAAGCGGCGCGGCGGCGAAGACGGCGGCGGTGATCTTGGTCTCGGAGCGGACGGCGATCGCGTGGACGTCCTTCACCAGTTCCAAGATTTTTTCCGGGGTGGAACCGTAGGCCTCGACGACTTCGAGGCCGGGCTGCGCGCGCAGGTAGGCCAGTCCTTTGGGTGAGATCTTATCGGCGACGAGGACTTTCATTTTGGACAAAGTTGTTCGAGGGAAATCCGCTCGCCCGGACCTAGCAAGGAAAAGGTTCGGCGATGACAGACGCGGCGGGCCGACCTGCGGGTAGATTTCGTTCGCATCGTCGTCCCGAAATGTTCGTCTAACCGCCCGTGAGCTTTCGTAATCCCGCCCTCGCCCTCCCCCGCGTCCTCGCCCTTGTCGCGGCGACCTTCCTGATCGCCGGTTGCGCCAAGACCGACCCCGCCGCCGGTCGCGGCGCGCGCGCCGGCGGTGCCGCCCCGGTTATCGTGGGCACAGCCGAGCTCAAAGTCGTGCCCCTCACTCTCGAGGCCATCGGCGCCGTCGAGCCCAGTCGCAGCGCCTCCGTTCGTTCCCAGGTCACCGGAACGCTCGTGAAGATCAACTTCATCGAGGGGCAGGACGTGAAACAGGGCGACAGCCTCTTCGAGATCGATCCCCGTCCCTTTCAAAACATCCTGCGCTCCGCCGAGGCCGATCTTCAACGCATCAAAGTCCAGCTCGGCACCGCCCAAGCGCAGGTCGACCGCTACCGCACCTTGAACGAGGGTGCCCTCGTCTCCCAAGAGCAGTTCCAGGCCATCGCCGATTCCGCCCGCGCCCTCCAGTCCCAGCAACTCGCAAGCGAGGCCTCCGCCGCCAACGCCCGGCTCCAGCTCGATTATTGCAACATCCGCTCCCCTCTCACTGGCCGCACCGGCAACATCCCCGTCCACGAGGGCGACCTCGTGCGCGTCAACGACGCCGGCGGCCAGCTCGTCACCGTCCACCAGATCAGCCCCATCAACGTCACCTTCAGCGTGCCCCAGCAATACTTCGGTTCGCTCGTGCGCTACCGCTCCGGCGGCACCCTCAAAATAAAAGTCATCCCGCCCGGCCCCGACGAACGCCCCGAGGAGGGCGAACTCACGTTTATGGACAACACCGTCGACGCCGCCACCGGCACCTTGAAGCTCAAGGGCACCTTTCCCAACTCCCAGCAGCGCCTCTGGCCCGGCCAGTTCGCCACGGTCACCGTCACCCTCGACGCCCCCGAGGTCATGACCGTCCCCGCCAGCGCCCTCCAGACATCCCAAGCCGGCCAACACATCTACATCGTCAAATCCGACCA
>JBDNFZ010000090.1:0-2529 GCA_041689555.1 Opitutaceae bacterium
ACCATATTCTCGGTAACGTAGACGGCCGTGAATACTTTGCCGTTGTGAACGCTAAACGTGTGGCCGATGAAATCCGGCGTAATCGTCGAGCGGCGGGACCAAGTCTGGATGGGTTTCTTAGCGCCGGCCTTAACAGCCTTCTCGATCTTCTCGAGCAGATGGTAGTCGACAAAGAAACCTTTTTTGATGGAACGTGCCATGGTGCGAAAAAGCTAGGGTTACTTACTTTCGGCCACGCGGCTTCCGGCCGTTGTGGTGAACGATGATCATACTGTTTGATTGCTTTGAGCGACGACGGGTTGGGAAGCCCTTCGCAAGTTGACCCCACGGGGACACGAGTTGCTGACGACCGCCGCCGCCCTTCGATTTGCCCTGTCCGCCTCCGTTGGGATGGTCGACAGGATTCATGGCCATGCCTCGCACATGCGGTCTGCGTCCTAACCAACGACTACGGCCAGCCTTACCAAGAGATTGCTTATTGTGATCGCCGTTACCGACTTCACCAATTGTCGCCCGGCATTTCGCATTAACAACGCGGAGCTCGCCGGAGGGCATCTTGAGTTGAGCAACGCCGTTCTCAACCGCAACAAGTTCCAAAGCGGTCCCGGCCGATCGAGCGATCTTGGCACCTCGATTGGGCACAAGCTCTACACAATGGAGTCGGGTGGAAGGTGGAATCAGCTCGAGGGGAAAATTGTTACCGACATTGAAATCGTTGGTCGTCGCCTTATTCGATGCGAAGATCGCGTCGCCGACTTTTAGTCCGTTCGGTGCCAGTATATAGCGTTTTTCGCCATTCGTGTAGGCGATGAGGGCGATATTCGAAGTGCGGTTCGGATCATATTCGAGCGCTTGGACCCGCGCCGGCATATCAAGCACGTCGCGTTTGAAATCAATCACGCGGAAAAGTTGCTTGTGACCGCCCCCGCGATGCCGAGACGTGACGCGACCGTAAACATTTCGGCCGCCGGTCTTTTTGTTTGGCTCGGTTAAGCTGCGTTGCGGACGCTCTTTTGACAGGCCCTCGCGTTTGTTCAGCGAGGTAAACCTGCCCGAAGGCGTTAGTGGACGGAAAGAATGAATAGCCATGATGGGTGTTACGATTCGGAGCGTTGATTAGACGAGCTCGATCTTGTCGCCGGATTTTAGGGTAACGATAGCCTTCTTAAAGTCTGAAGTTACACTTGGCTGGCCTTGGCGGCTCTTCTTGTTCTTTCCTCGGTAGTTTTGGACATTAACGCGTCGGACGGTGACTTTGAATGTTTCCTCTACGGCAAGCGCGATTGCGTGCTTATTGGCGCTCGGATAAACTTCAAAAGTATATTGGCCCAAGCTTGCCGACAGCTTATTGGCTTTCTCGGTAAGCAGGACGGTCTTCAGGACATTGTGGGCGTTCATCAGTTTTTCCCTCCATTGACGCGGGCGATGATGGTCTCAAGTGCTTTTACACTGACGATGATCTTCTTGTATTTCGCTAAATCTACAGGATTTAGCTTAGCGGCCTCTTGGAGATAGACTCTCTCGATGTTACGAGCGGCGCGGGCTGTAACCACAGCGAACGGAGAATCAACGAGGAGGACCTTCCCGGCTGGCGCGATACGGCCGACGATTTGATTTACTCCCTTGGTCTTTCCGCTTTCCGAGACGAACTGTTCGATCACCGCGATTTCTCCAGCGGAAGCGCGGTCGAAAAGCGCCCTGCTGAAAGCCAATGCCTTAACCTTAGAATTGATTTTCTTCGAGTAGTCTCGAGGCTTGGGCCCAAAAACCACTCCTCCGCCAACCCAAAGGGGCGAGCGGGTCGAACCGGCGCGGGCACGACCGGTTCCCTTCTGCCGCCATGGCTTCTTCCCGCCGCCGCGGACCTCTCCACGAGTTTTCGTAGAATGCGTTCCTTGACGATTGTTCGCGTTGATCGCGACGATAACGTCCTTGAGTGCTTGAAGGCCTTTGTCGCCATCAAAGCTCGGTAAACCTTCGAACTCTTGTTCGCGGCTAGTGGTGCCATCTGGGCTAAAAACGGTGAGTTTCATGATGGATGCTCCAAATTATTTCGCTGCCTTTGGCTGACCTTTGATGGCGGTTCGAACAATAATATCGTCACCGTTTGCTCCCGGAATTGCTCCCTTTACCAACATGATATTCTGCTCGGCGATAATCTTTACTACGCGCAAATTCTGCACCGTCCGCGCCTCGCTTCCCATGTGGCCGGGCATCGCTTGATTCTTCCAGACGCGGCCGGGGGTCTGGCGCATGCCGATCGAACCAATTCGCCGATGGAACATTGAGCCGTGGGAGGCGGGGCCGCCGGCCACACGGAAACGCTTCACGACACCTTGGAAACCTTTGCCCTTGGTGATTCCGCTGACGTCGACGAGTTGCCCCTCGGTGAAGGCTGCGACCGTAACGACGTCCCCAACTTTAAGTGTAGGAGCGGAGGCCGAACGAACTTCGCTGAGCACGCGTGGAGCAATCTCAAGTCCGGCTTTCTTGGCGTGGCCTTGTTCGCCACCCGCCGTGTTTTTCGGC
>JBDNFZ010000091.1:0-3569 GCA_041689555.1 Opitutaceae bacterium
CTGATCCAAATCTATAACTACCGGACGTTGGATCAGGTGCGCACGGGCCAGTATCGGATCGTATCCTCAGGGAGCGAAGATGGTTACGAGCCGGGCCCCTGAGCGGAATAAACGTGTGCGCATGAATCCTAAACTCCATCCACTCATCCTTTTTTCGGACTAAAATTCTGTTGATTAATGGCCGCCCATGCCTAGCCTTGCCACCATGGTGGTTTACCCGCCCAAACTGCTCTCCTCCCGCTCGGGCGCGCTCCGTGCCGATGGGCGGGCGCTGCCTGTGCGTGTAGCCGGGCCGTGGGCGTGGCGGAGGTCGGGCCGTTGTTTCGCGGCGCTGCTGTTCGTCGTCTTGGCGGCTGTGCCGGCTTGGGCGCAGCAGTCCGTGATTGCCATCAGCTCAGGCGGGATCGGCGGAATGGGGCGTTTTTCCAACGGGGCCGCTTGGCCTGTGTCGGGTGCGCCGACCATGGCGTTCGAGCTCGGCGTCTTCACAGCCGGCTTTGATCCGGCCGTCCAGCCCAAGGCGGCTTGGGGGGCCGCGTGGATTTCGGCCCGGGGCACCCGTTCCGCCATCGACGTGGACACGTGGTTTCTCGATGGGACCGCCACCTATTTTTCGATCCAAGGCTCTTCCGCGCCGCTGGCCGCGGTGCCGAATGCCGGCACCCAGTATTACATTTGGGGCTCGACGTCGCGCACGGTGGCCACGGCCTCCGAGTGGATTCTGCTGACCAATCCGGCCTGGAAAGTCGTCGCCGGCACCACGCCGCAGCTTCCGGTGTATTTTGATACCAAGGACGCCGGCACCGTCGCGGTGATCGGGGCGCTGAGCAACGGTGGCCGAGATTTGCAATCCGCGCCGGCGGTCGCGGCGCTCGATTTGCTCGCGTTCACCGGCAATGTCGTGGTGCCGAGTGGCCAAGCCGCCACGCTCAAGGTCACGGCCGTGGGCGTGGGATTGACCTACCAATGGTTCAAGGGGGCCTCCGGCGATGGCTCCCAGCCCGTTTCAGGGGTGCAGAGTTCGACGTTGGTGGTCGGTGCTTTGACGGCGGCCTCCTCCTATTGGGTGCGGATCAGCGATGGCAAAAACACGGTCAACAGCCCCGCTGCGCTGGTTGAATTGGCCACCGGGCCCGCGGCCGTGACCGCGACCCATGCTGTGGCCAGTCCCGGTTACGTGGCCGGAGACCGGGTGGCGATCACCATCTCGTTTACCGGGTTGGCACCTTTGAGCCGGTTGGATTTGTCCGTGCTGCTGCCGGCGGGCTGGTCGTTACTGGGGGACACCGGTCTGGGCGCGACGAAGCGTCCGGCGGCCGGGGCGCGTGATCTCCTTGATTGGTCGTGGGCCAACCTCCCGGCGGGCCCATCGGCTCTCACCTACACCCTGGCGGTTCCTGCGGGCACTAGCGGGGTGCAGTCGCTGGCCGGTCTGGTTGCGCACGTGATCGCTAGCGTCGAGTATCAAGGGCTGGTTTTGGCCGATCCGCTCAACGTGTCCGCCGGTCCCGCGTATCATTCCGCGGATACGAACCGCGATCGTCGCCTCAGTTTGCTGGAGCTCACGCGGGTGATCGAGCTCTACGCCACGCGGTCCGGGTCCGTGCGCACGGGCAGCTATAGCGTGCAGCCCAGCGGCGAAGATGGCTTTGCCCCCGCGCCCGAGCGCGCCGTCGGCACGCGCCCCGCGCTGGCGCTCTGGCACACGGGCGATACCAACCACGACGGCCTCTTGGATTTGAACGAACTGCTGCGCGTCATCGAACTCTACAACCAACGTGCCGCCAACGCCAACGTCCGCACGGGAGCCTACCTCCCGCGCGGCGACACCGAGGACGGTTTCGCGCCGGCCAGCCTATAACCTTGATCTTGCCCTCGATGCTCTTGCTCCCATTCCGCACTTTCTGCCGTGACCGATTTCGTGCTGCCCGTCCGGCCCGCCCGGCCGCCTGGGCCCGTGTCGTGCTGTTCTGTTTGGCGCTCCTTCCCTCGGCCCGCGCGCAATGGCAGTCGGAAAACTATTCGGTTAAAGCCGGCTGGAATGCCATCTGGGTGCCGCTCGATCTGTCGCACACCACCATCGACGAAGCCCTTTCCAGCCAACCCAATATCGAGGAAGTCTGGCAGTGGAATCCACCGTCCGGTCCGCAGTTCGTCACCGACCCGAACACTCCGGCGCAGGGGGATCCGAACTGGGGAGTGTGGAAACGCGGGCTGCCCGGCCAGTCGACCCTGTTTCAGTTTACCGCCAACGCGGCCTACCTGATCAAAGTGAAGGACGGGGCGGCGACCGTGGCATTCAGCCTGAAAGGCCGGCCCATGCAGCCCGACTACGCGTGGACGACCACCGGCGTGAATTTGGTCGGCTTCCCGACGGTGGCCACTCCTCCGACCTTTGCCCAGCTCTTCGCCAATAGCGCGGCGTTTGCGGCTAACCCTACGGTCTTGAAATATGTCGGTGGCCCGCTGGTCGGCTCGACCATCTCCGATCCCAACGTCATCAACATCATCGGATCCAGCACCCCCAACAGTGCCAAGAATCCCCAGGCGGTCAGTCTGGCCACCGAGCCGGTCGCCCGCGGGCTGGCGTATTGGGTGCAAAACACCGCCTACACCGATTTTTATGGTCCGACGGCTTTCTCCCTCACCGACCGCAAGGGCCTCAACTTCGGGCGCAATACCCTGCTGCTGAAATTGAGTTTGAAGAACCCGACGGCGGCCCAGTCCATCACCTACTCCTTCGCCGCTTTGGCGAGCGAGGCCCCTCCGTCGATCCGCGCCGGCACAGCCATCATGGGCTCGGGCACGACGGCCGGGAGGGTCGCGGCCATCAACCCTGATCTCAACCCGGGCATGGTTTACACGACGCCCCCGACCGTGATCGTGTCCGCGCCGGCGGCGGGCACGCGGGCTACCGCCACCGCGGTCCTGAATTCGGTGGGTAAAATTATTTCCTTCACGGTCAGCGGCGCAGGCGCGGGTTATGCCGCGACCACGCCGACGGTCACCGTCACCCCGGTCGTGACCGGCACGGTGCCGCTGCGGGTGCGCGGTCCGTTGGATCTGGGCACCGCCGAGTTTACCTATAGCGCTCTGAATCCCTCCACGCCGCCCTACACGGTCACCTTGGCGGCCGGGGCGTCGACGGACGTCGTTTTTCTGGTGGACCGGGTGGCGATGGGCGGGGTGAACGGACAGCTCTTCGGCAGTCTCCTGCGGATCACCGATTCCCTCGGCCAGACCTCCCTTTCGGTGCCGGTCACCGCCTTGGCGGGCGATTTTAACGGCCTGTGGTCGGGGGTCGCCATGGTGAACGACGTCAGCCAGATCGTCGGGTCCACCGCCGTCGCTCCGGAAACGGCCCTGGCCACGGCGATCATCGTAACCGGCCAAGTCACGGCCTTGGAGATGTCCAGCACCGGTTACTTCTACACGGTGCCGCCGACGATCACGCTGGCCGGCGGGGGCGGCTCCGGGGCGGCCGCCACGGTCACGGTGCTCAACGGCGTCTTGCAGCAGGTCACGATCACGAATCCGGGCTCCGGCTACACCTCGGCCCCGACCGTGAC
>JBDNFZ010000092.1:0-4162 GCA_041689555.1 Opitutaceae bacterium
ATGCCGGCGTTGCCGGGCGCGCAAATGACGCGGGGCGCGGCGGGGGATGCGAGGAGGGCGCGGACGAGGGCATGTTCGCGTCCGCCGGACCCGACGACGAGGAGGGAGCGGGGTAAATTCGGAAGTGAAGCCGCGGACATCAGGAAACAGTGTGCGCGAGGATCACAGCACCTGAAGCTTCTTGCGGTAGAAGGCCACGACCTCGGCGGGGTCGTCGGTGAAGAGGATGTAATCGGCGATCCAGGCGGGGGCGCGTTTGGTGCGGATCATCTCGAGGATTTGTTTGCGGAGGTCGCCCCAGAAGCCGGCGTTGAAGAAGACGTAGGGTGTGCGCGGGCGAATGCCGAGTTTCAGATTGCACATCTCGATGCCGATTTCCTCGAGGGTGCCGACGCCGCCGACGTTGAAGATGCAGAAATCGGCGGCTTCGAACCATTTTTGGCGGAAGTGGCGCGAACTCTCCTGGAAGGTGTTGAAGAAATCGACGCCGAGTTCGGGCGGCTGCGCCTCAAGTTCGAGGAAGCAGGCGCCGGTGAGCGCGCCTTTGCTGCGGGCGAGGTCGGTCGCGAGGCGCATGACGCCGCCGCCGCCGCCGGTGAGCACGCCGACATTCGGGCCGATGAAGCCGGTGAGTTGCTCGACGAGGCCGGTGATGCGCGTGGTGTCGGCGGACTCGAGGCTGAAGGCGGAACCGTAGAAAGCGATGATGGTGGTTTCCTGGAATTTGCGGGTGAGTTCCTCGCGGACGAAGAAGCCGTGACCCTTTTTGTAGACGTGGGCGTAAAGTTCCTTGGTGGACTCGTCATACCAGTAGACGCGGATGCCGATGGCGTCGAAGGTATCGAGCCGGGCGTGGGCGTTGCTGGAGAGAAAATAGCCGTGGGTGCGCGAGGCTTTGCGGAAGATGATGCGCCTGAGTTTCACGTCGCCGATGCGGGTGAGAAGTTCGATGTGTTCGAGAAGATCGGGGAAGTAATCGACGATGAGAGTGTCGGCGTCGGCGGGGGCGGCGTCGAGGGCCTGGATCATGGTGCGGCTGCCGATGGGACAGACCTCGCCGTCGAGGAATTTGCGGAGATCCTCGTTGGCGCGGACGATGACGCTGCGGTTCTCGGTGGTGCCGCTCTGGCCGCGGACGGTGATCTTGGTGCGCGGGCGGGCCTCGGTCGTCTCGCGGGGCGGATTGGCGTCGAGGCACTTGAAGAGCTCGGTGGCGGTGCCGAGGAGGCGCTGACGTTTTTTCGCGAGGGTTTTGAACTCCGGATCGGTGAAGGTGGGGGCGCGGAAGATATCGACGGAGACCATCGGGTTCACGACGGGCTGGTCGCCGGTGTTGTAGATTTCCAACATGACGTTGGTGCCGAAAGTCTTGATGGGATCGAGGAGGACGGCGCTGGTGTGGAGGCCGAAGTTGCCCTCGCCCTGATTGAGGACGACGAAGTGCTCTTTCAGATACATGGAGCAGCTCGTGAGGATGCCGGAGCGCGGGGCGATGGTGAGCGGGGAGGCGTCGTGGCGGACCTGGACTTTGTCGATGAAGGCGCGGCCGGCGTTGCCGGAGACGATGTGCTCGAAATTAAGGCGCGAGAGCCTGGGCGAGAGCGTGTAGCTCACCTGATGGGGGGTGAGGAAGACGCGGCCCCGGGAGTCGATGGAGATGGTGTTGGGGAGCTTGAGATCGTTGGCCTGGATGGCGGCCCAGATTTCTGCGGAGGAGAGCTTGGCGGCGAGCGGGGCGTAGAAGAGCCGGCCGACGGGCACGCCGGGGCGGAGCAGTTTTTTCCAGTAAAGGGCGTTGGGGAAACTCTGGTCGTAGATGAAGGCGTCGGCGGTGAGGAGGACGCGGTTGCCCTCGATCACGGGCGGGCCTTGGAGAAGCATCTCGATGCCGATGCGGGCGAGGGAGCTGCGCTCGGTGAACTTCAGGTCGGCGAGATGGAGTTTGATGGTCTCGAACTCGGCGGGGTTGCGGGGCCAGAAAGCGAGGGTTAGGGTGGTGGAGCGATCGTCCTTATTTTTGACGGTGAGCACTTGTCCGTCCTGGCTGGTCCAAAATTGATCGGGGGTCATGGTTGAGAGGGAAAAACGTGGAGTCGGGCGGAAGGGGACACAAGCGGGGAGTAAAGGTTTGCATTCCGGGGAACGGGCAGGCACATCCAAAAGTTTTCCGGCACAAACCGGTCTCCGCCGTTTCTCTTCAACGCAGTCCAATAACCCACAAATGAAACTCAAGTCCGCCTTCACGCTCTCCTTGCTCGCCCTCGGCACCGCCGCCGCGATCCAAGCCCAAGAGGTCAAACTCAACATTCCCGGTCAGCCGGCCGCGGCCCCGGCTGCCGTCGCCGCGCCTGCCGCTCCCGCCGACCCGGTGTGGACGGACGCCCAACTGGTCGAGGAGTTCGGCTGGTTCATGGGCAAGCGCATCGGTCTTTCCGAGCTGGGCTTTTCCGAATCCGAGATCGTCGCCCTGCTCAAAGGCATGGGCGCGGCGATCGCCGGCAAGGAATCGCCTTACGAGCTCGCCAAGATCGGGCCCGCGATGGACGAGTTCATGAAAAAGAAGCAGGATGCCTATCTCGCGAAACTGAAGTCCGACGGGCTCAAGCAGAGCGGCGCGTTCTTCACGAAGTTGAAGGAGAACAAAGCCGTCGTCGAACTGCCCAGCGGCCTCCGCTACGAGATCGTGAAGCAGGGTGACGGTCCCGCGCCGAAGGCGACGGAAACCGTGAAAGTCCATTACACCGGCACGCTGGTCGACGGCACCGTCTTCGACAGCTCGGTGCAGCGCAACGAGCCCGCCGAGTTCCAACTCGACCAAGTCATCCCCGGCTGGACCGAGGGCCTGCAAAAGCTCAACACGGGCGGCAAGATCAAGCTCTACGTCCCGCCGTCGCTCGCCTACGGCGACGATGCGCGGGGTAACATTCCGCCGTCTTCGACGCTGATCTTCGACATCGAGCTCCTGGAGATCAAGGCGAGCGCCCCCGCTCCGGCCATGCCGGTCGCGCCCGCCGCCGGGAAGTAAGCTTTCCTCTCACCTCAGCCCGCCGCGAAAATGCGGCGGGCTTTTTTACGCCCGCTGCCAGTCCGTGGTTCGGGCCGGCTAGCGCGATTCCCCGCTGGTTGCCGCGGAGTTGAGGGCGAAGAGCTCGTCCGACCAGCGGCGGGCGACGAGGTCCTGTTGGGCCAGCCGGGCGGCCTCGATCGCGCGACCGAGCCAGGCGAGCCGCAGCTCGGTCGGCAGGATTTTGTTGGCGAAGAGCGCTTGATAGACCGCGACTCCCTGAGATGGCCGACCGGAGGCGATCAGCAGTTGGGCGGCCGACTCGGCGAGAGCCCATTGGTCCGGCGGGAAGTTGGGCAACGAGGCGGCGAAGCCGAGGGCGGAAGCGGCTCCGGGCAAGTCGCCGGCGGCCTGCAAGCGTTGGGCGAGGGCAAAGCCGAGGGCCAGACTCGGGACGAGACTTTGAGCCTTGCGGCCGGCGCTGAGGGCGGCGGTGGTCCGGCCCGCCGCCTCCAGCCGGCGCATTTGGCGGATGACGGCGTAGCCGGCAAGAAGGGGCGGCAACGACGAGCGGACGTCAGTTTGATCGTCGGCCGACCGGGCGAACGGCCGGTAGAGCGGATCGCCGACGAGGATCGACTGCCAGCTCAGGACCGGCAGGGCTTGGTAGGCGGCGTCGGCCAGCGTCGCGCCGCCGACGAGCGCGCGAAGAAACACCTGGGGGCGGTGGGTGAGTTCCAGGTAGGGTTCGAAGACGTTGCCCATTGTGGCGGTGACGCCGCGGGCGAGGAGCGGGCCGGCCCATCCGGAAGCGGTGGAGCGCAGGGTCTGCGCCGAATAACTGTGGATGTGCAGGGCGATCGCGCCGGGCGGAAAACGAAAGCCGGGCAGGGCGAAGGGACCGTTGAGGCTCCCGGCATACCAGCCGAAATAGAGCGCGGGCGAATCGCCGCGGGCGGTCGTGGCGAGAGTTGCGGGCTCGCGATCCACGGAGAGGTCGAAGTGGAGCGCGGCGATATCCGCAGCGACCGTTTCGAGCCAACGGTCTCCCTCGGGGTGGGCCCCGCCGATGTCCACGTAAGCCCGACCGAGGAGGCCGTTGCGCTCGGCGGCGAGGGCTTGGTCGACGAGGGTGTTGGCCTCGGCGAACGACGGGGC
>JBDNFZ010000093.1:0-7856 GCA_041689555.1 Opitutaceae bacterium
ACGCACGTCGTCCGATCGCTCCAGTCCACGATAGAGGAAAGTTTTTCCACGCCGACAACCAAGGCGTGGCGGTAACGGCCGGAGCCGATCATCGCGCAGGCGGTGTCGAGGGCGTAAATGAAGCCGGAGCACGCGGCGTTGAGGTCGAAGCAAGCGGTCGAGGTGGGCAGGCCGAGCTTGTGCTGAAGGATGCAGGCCGTGGCCGGCATGGGCATATCCGGTGTGACGGTGGCCACGATCAGGAGGTCGATATCGGCGGGCGAGAGCCCTGCGTCGGCGAGGGCGCGTTGCGCGGCAGGCACGGCCATGTCGGAAGCGGCCTCGCCCGGGGCGGCAATGCGGCGCTCGGCGATGCCGCTGCGGGAACGGATCCACTCGTCGGACGTATCGATCGTGAGGGCCAACTCGGCGTTGGTGAGGACTCGGGCCGGGGCGTAGGAGCCGGTGCCGAGAATGAGGGTGGAGCGGAGGGGAGCCATGCGGGCGCGAGGGCGGAGTGGTCTCAGACGGTCGGCTCGGGGACGGGGCCGGAGATGAGCTCGTTGGCGCGGGCGATGTCGGCTTCGATACGGTGATTCATGTCGGCCTTGATGATTTCTCGGGCCGCGAGGATGGCGCTGCTGATGGCCCGGCGGTTGGAGGAGCCGTGGGCCTTGAGGATGTTGCCCTTGAGGCCGAGCAGCGGGGCGCCGCCATAGCGCTCGGGATTGATCCGTTCCTTGAGGGCATTGAACGCGCCTTTGGAAAGGAACGCACCGGCCGCGCGGAGGGGATTGGCCTGCAACTCCTCGCGCAACATGCCGGAGAAAAATTTCACGAGGGATTCCCAGCTCTTCAGCATGATGTTGCCGACAAAGCCGTCGCACACGACCACGTCGACGTGCTCGGCAAACACGTGAAAGCCCTCGATCGGGCCGACGTAATTGATGAGGTTGCCGAGCCGGCGAAGCTGGTCGTTGGTCTCGGTGATGAGGGCGTTGCCCTTGCCTTCCTCGGTGCCGATCGTCATCAGGCCGACACGGGGAGAGGCGACTCCGAGCATCACCCGACAGTAGTGGGAGCCGAGGATGGCGTTGTGCACGAGGTGCTCGGGCTTGGCCTCGGGGTTGGCGCCGGCGTCGATGAGAATGAAGTGTCCGCCTTCGCGGGGCACGACGGCGGCGAGGGCGGGGCGGTTGACGCCCTCCATCATGCGGAGCCGGAGGGTGCCCCCGGCCATGAGCGCTCCGGTGTTGCCGCAACTCACGAGAATGCCTGCGTCGCCGTTCTTAACCAGTTCGATAGCCCGGACCATCGAGGAGTCCTTCTTTTTTTTCAGGGCCATCAGGGGTTTGTCGTCCATGGTGACGACCTCCGAGGCGTGAAAAATCGCGAGTCTCGGGCCCAGCTTGAGTCCGGCGTCGCGGACCAGGGGGCCAAGGACCGCCTGATCGCCGACGAGCGTGATCGGGTCGAGTTGGGCCTCGCGGGCAAAGGCCAACTTTACGCCGAGGACCACTTCGGCGGGCCCGAGGTCGGCGCCCATGGCGTCGACTGCGATGCGACCGGGAATTCCGGAAGAGGTATCCACCGCGTGGGGCGGGGTGAAGCTTGGGAAAACGCGAGGCTCAGGCCTCGACGTTGAGCACTTGGCGACCGCGATACATGCCGGTCTTCGGGTTTACCACATGGCGACGGTAAAGCGTGCCGTCGACCGGGTCTTTCGCGAACTCCGGAGCGATGAAAGCGTTGGCGGCGCGACGGTTGGCGCTGCGGCGTTTGGACTGTTTGCGTTTCGGATTGGCCATGGGAGTTAAAAATCAGGAGTGAAGGCGGCCCGCTGAAGCGGGCGTTGGTGAGTGGTTAAGGGGTCGGAGTTAAGGGTGGGCCATAGGCGCGTCAAGCGCACTTATTGGAGCGCGCCCGTCGCCAGCAAGAGGGTAAGAATTGCGGCCATGCCCAGCCGATACCAAGCGAAGGCGGCGAGGCCATGGCGGGTGAGCCAGGAGACAAGAAACCGCACCGAAATCGCCGCTGTGACCGCGGCGACCGCCGCGCCGAGGAGCACTTGGCTCCAACCGAAGACTTCGATCATCGCCGGCCCGCCCTTGTAGCCCTTGTAAACGGTGGCGGCACTCAGAGTGACAAACCCGAGAAGAAAACTAAACTCGGCGGCCCGCCGGGGGTCGAGCCCGGCAAAATAGCCGCCCACGATCGTGGTCATCGAGCGACTCGTGCCGGGCCACAGGGCGAGGCACTGAAGGGCGCCGATGGCGACGGCTTGGCGGGGGTTGAGTTCGAGCGTCGGGGCGACCAGCCCCAGCCGGCGGCGTCGCCACGATTCGGCGTAGAACATCAGTCCGGCGCCGGCAACCTGGGCGACGATGACGGCGGGAATGGAAAAGAGGTGGGCGTCGATCCAATCGTGGAGCAGAAAACCGAGGCCGGCGGCGGGGATGAAGGCGATGATGAGGTTGAGGAATAGCCGCAGTCCGCCGGCGTCGCGGCCGACCAGGCCACGCGCCATCGCGAGCAGTTTCGACCAATAGAGCAGCGCGACCGCGGCGATGGCCCCGAATTGGATCAGGACATTATAGGTATCGGCGGCGTGCTTCACCGTCATCGGCACGCCGGCCGGATACCTGGGCGATGGCGGCCGGTGCCAGAGGGTTTTACCCGCTGCGGAAACAATGGGGCGATCCGATTCGAGGCCGAGGAAACGGGTCGCGACAATGAGGTGGCCGGTGGACGAGACGGGCAGGAACTCGGTGACGCCCTCGACCACGCCCATCACGACGGCGTCGAACACGCTCAACTCGGCGAGGGGCGAGGCACCAGACGACGCGGGGGCCGGAGGGGGAGCGGCGGTCAAGGGTGCCAAGGCCAGAATGAGAAGAAGGGCTGGGAAACGCACGGCCCGTTCGTTTCAAGGATGACGCGGCGGAGCAATTTTATTTGCGGAAGGGGCGGGGCTTCGCTCTCTCGGTTCCGCATGGCCGATCTCGCGACGCTTACGCTTCAACTCAACGCCGGGCAGGATCTCTCCCCGGATACAGTCGAAGGTGCGGCGGCTGCGCTGGCGGCCCCGGAAGAGACCGACGAGATGAAAGCGGCGTTTCTCACCGCTCTGGCAACGAAAGGCGAAACCGTGGCCGAGGTGGCGGCCTTTGCGCGGGTTTTCCGCGACCGGGCCGTCGACCCGGGTGTCGCAGCTTGGTCGGAGCACGCGGTGGATATCGTGGGGACCGGCGGCGACCACGCGGGCGGTTTCAATATATCGAGTTTGGTCGTGCTGGTGCTGGCCTGCGCGGGCGTGCCGGTCATGAAGCACGGCAACCGCGGGATCACGTCGAAGTGCGGCAGCGCCGATCTGTTGGCGGGACTCGGGGTCGATCTGGCGGCAACGCCGGAGAAGCTGCGCCGGGCGCTGGGCGAACTGGGCTACGTTTTCTTTTTCGCGCCGAACTATCATCCGGCGTTCAAGCACATCGGGCCGGTCCGCAAGGCGCTCGCGGTCCGCGGGCAGCGCACGGTCTTCAATATCCTGGGGCCGCTGATCAATCCCGGGCGGCCGGCCCATGTGCTGATGGGAGTGTTCGCGGAAGCGTGGGTGCCGAAGATGGCGGGCGCGCTGGATGCGCTCGACTGCAAGGCCGGGCTGGTGGCGCACGGTGTTTTGGGCCCGGGTCGCGGGATCGACGAACTCACCACGGCATCGCCGAACCGGGTGCGCGGGGCGGGGCGGCTGCGGAGTTTGGACGAGACGTGGGAGGCGGCGGATTTTGAACTCGGAACGGCGCCGTTCGCCGAAATGCAGGGCGGTGACCTCGCGGAGAATCTCGGGCTGACCGAGGCGTTGCTCGCGGGCCGGGGGCCGACGGGATTGGCGGACACGATCACGCTAAACGCGGCGGTCGCGATGTGGCTGACCGGAAAATGCGCGACGGTGAAAGAGGGGATCGCGCCCGCGCGCGAGCTGCTGCTCGGCGGCGCGGTGCGGGCCAAGATCGCGGCCACCCGGGAATTCTACCGCTCATGAAGCGCATCTACTTTGGCACGGACGGAATCCGCGGAAAAGTCGGCGGTCCGGTCATCAACCCGCAGTTTGCCGCGCAGTTGGGCGGAGCGGTCGGCCAATGGCTGCTGGCCGCGAATCCCGCGGTGCGGGGGCAACCGATCCTGTTGGGTCGGGATACGCGGGCTTCGGGGCCGGCGCTGGTGGCCGCGCTGGCCGCGGGATTGGCGAACGCCGGATGGAGCGTGCTTGATCTGGGGATGTTGCCGACACCGGCGGTGGCGCGCGCCGTCCGCGCGAACGGTGCGGCGCTTGGCGTCATGGTCACGGCGTCGCACAATCCCGCCGAAGACAACGGCATCAAATTTTTCGACCACGACGGCCGCAAGCTGAGCGACGCGCAGGAGTCGGCTATCGAGCAACAGTTGACGATGCCGATCACGACGGTGACGGCGGTTGCCCGGCCCGCCCTCGATGGCCGGGGCGCGTATGTGACGGCGGTCGGGGCGCTGTTGCCGGCGGGGGCGCTCGCGGGTTGGCGCATCGTGCTCGATACCGCGAACGGCGCGACGTGTGCGACGAGTCCGGTGGTCCTCGCCGCGTTGGGCGCCGAGGTGATCGGGATCGGCGACGCCCCGGACGGCCACAACATCAACGCCGGGGTCGGCAGCGAACACCCCGAGGCGCTCGGGGCGCGGGTCCTCGCCGAGGGGGCCCGGTTGGGGATCGCGCACGACGGCGACGGCGACCGTTGCGTGGTGTGTGACGAACGCGGTGCGGTGCTCGACGGCGACGAGGTGCTCACGATGCTGGCCCTCCATGCGCTGGCGCAGGGACGGTTGGCCCGGGGCACTTTGGTGGTCACCCAACAGAGCAATCTCGGCGTCGACGCGGCGATCCACGCGGCGGGTGGCGAAGTCCGGCGTTCGGCGGTGGGCGACCGCTACGTCTCCGAGGCGATGGCGGCCTGCGGGGCGACCTTGGGCGGCGAGTCGTCGGGCCACGTGATCTTTTCGGAGATTTCCCCGAGCGGCGACGGGTTGGTCGCGGCGCTGAAGGTGATCGAGGTGATGTTGGCGACGGGGAAGCCGCTTTCGGAATTGCGCCGCGTGTTGCGGCTGTTTCCGCAGGGCACGCGGGCCTTGAAAGTGCGGGAGAAACGGCCGTTGGAGACGTTGACGAGATTGGGTGCGGAAATGAGGGCGTTGGAAACGGAACTCGGTGCGACGGGCCGGCTGCTGGTGCGTTACTCCGGGACCGAGAGCAAACTGCGTCTGTTGGTGGAAGGGCCGAGCGCCGAGGTGGTGGCGGCGGCGTTGGCGCGGCTGGAAACGGCGGCGCGGGCGGAGTTGGCCGTGCTCTAGCTTGACCCCTCCGCGCGGCACCGACTGAGTTTTTTTCAATGCCCGAAATCCCCGTCACCGCACTCGACCCCCGCCAACAGAAGCTGATCGACAACGCCCGGATCGCGCTCGAGCGCGGCCAGCTCGATTATACCCTCGATGCCTGCGCCCAGGTTTTGAAGACCGCGCCCGGCTGTCTCACGGTGCGCCGGTTGCAACGCGTCGCGCAGGTTCGGGATTTCAAGTCGAAACGCACCTTCATGACGAAGGCGCTCGGCGGCTTCTCGACGGCGCCGTTTATGTTTGGTGGCGGCAAGAAGGACCCGGCGAAGGTTTTGGAGACGGCGGAAACCATGCTGGCCAAGGATCCGACCAGCGTGCCGGCGTTGCGCCTGTTGGCCGAAGCGGCGGGCGGGCTCGGACTGCCGGAAACGGCGGCGTTTGCGCTCGACGCGATTCGGGAGCTGGAGCCGGACAACCGGGCCAATCTCCTCGCGCTCGGCGAGGCTTGGCTGGCGGCGGGAAAACCCGCGGAGGCGTTGAAGACGGCGGATGCGTTGCTGAAGCAACGACCGGCCGACGCCGACGGGCAGAACCTGATGCGCAAGGCGTCGATCGCGCAAACGGTGACGAAGGGCAACTGGGATTCTCAGGGGAATTTCCGCGACAAGTTGCGCGACGAGGCGCAGGCGGTGTCGCTCGAACAGGCGGCGAAGGTCGTGACGGCGGGCGATATGGGCCAACGCCTCGTTGACGAGGCCGTCGCACGCGCGCAGGCCGAGCCGGCCAACCTGAATCACTGCCGCGCGGTGGCGCAGGCTTACCGTCAGATCGGGCGCAACGACGACGCGCTCGTGTGGGTGCGGAAGGCGCGGGCCATGCCCAACGGGGGCGCCGATCCGACGTTGGAAAAGGAAGAGTCGGAGTTGCAGGCGAAGCTGCTCGATCAACGTTCGCAGGCGGCCGAGGCCGCGCTCGCGGCGAACCCCGGCGACACCGCATTGACGACGGCTCTGGCGAACGTGCAGGCGGAAGCGAGCGCCTGGCGGTTGACCGAGGCAAAACGCACGGTGGAGCGCTACCCGAACGATTATCCGGCGCGGCTGGTGTTCGGCGAGTTGCTCCTCGCGGCGGGCCAGCTCGATGCGGCGCTCGCCCAATTTCAACAGGCGCAGAAAGGACCGCCGGTGCGCGTGGCGGCGTTGCTGGGCCTCGGACGCGGGTTCAAGGCGAAGAAGATTTACGACCTCGCCGTGATGCAGTTCACCACCGCCAAGGCGGAGTTGCCCAACCTCGACGACGCCAAGAAGTCCGTGATTTACGAGCTGGGCTGCTGCTACGAAGCGATGGGAAAGCCCGAGGAGGCGATCGCGGAATTCAAGGTGATCTACGGCGAGGACATCGGCTATCGCGATGTCGGCGACAAGATCAACGCCCACTACTCACGCTGAGCCGGAAGAGGCCGGGCGGCGCTCGGCCAGCCGGGCGGCGAGGACGAGCAGGCCGCCGCCGGCGAACAGCGCGAGCAAGCGCGGCGGGCTCGCGATCTCGGCGAAGACGAGAAGTGAGCATGCGACGGCGAGCGGGATCTTGGCGTTGTTCATAACTGCCAGCGTGGCGGCGGTGACGCGGGTCGCGCCGAGGTTCCAAAGGAAAAAGCCGAGGCCGGAAGCGACGAGGCCGAGGTAGGCGAGGATGGCGACGTTGCCCGATGTGAAAGGGAGTGCGGCGAAGTCGGTGCGCACGAGCGAGACGGGCAGCGTCACGGCCAAGGCGCCGAGGTAAAGCAGGCCGAAGACGTCGCGGTCGCGAATGTCGCCCTCAATCGCGCGTAGGCGTCGGTAGAGCACTTGGCCGAGGGCAAACGCGAAGTTGGACAACTGGATCAGGACGACGCCGGTGACGGTATCGGCGGTGGGCGTGCTCTGCACCACGATCGCGGCTCCGGCCAGCACCGCGACGAACGCGGCGACCAAGGCGCGGACGCGGAAGGTGCGGTCGAAGGCGTCGGCGAGAAGCGTCACGAAGACCGGCGTCGTGAGGGTGAGGACCGCGATCTCGTGGCTTTTAAGGAAGCGGAAACTCTCGTTGTAGGCGAGATACATGAGGCCGAATTGCACGGCGCCGATGCCGGCGAGGGCCCGGGCGGTGCGCGGGGCGAGTCCACGCAACCGCAGAAACGGCAGGAAGACGAGGAGGGCGAGGGCGAGCCGTGCGGCGGAGATGAAGGCGCCGTCAAAGCCGACGGACAGGTGCTTGATGAGCCCGAAAGAAAAGGCCCAGAGCACCGAAACGAGAAGCAGGAGCGCCATACGAACCGGGGCTGTGCGAATAAAACCGGGACGGGCCGCGGGTCAGACGCGGAAAAGCGCGCCGAGTTTTTTCCCGAGAAGCAGGCTCATCCCGACGATGGTGACGCCGAGAAAAACCATGGCCCAGACGCCGAGCGCGCTGGCGATGAACTTGCCGTCGCCGAGCAATTGGAACAGTTCCATGATCGCTTTGGTGATGGGATAAAA
>JBDNFZ010000094.1:0-5398 GCA_041689555.1 Opitutaceae bacterium
GGTTTGATCCGGCGAAGTCCACGGGCGGCGAGGCGTGTCCGTTTACGACGTTGTATTGGGATTTTCTGCTGCGGCATGAGCCGCTCCTGGCGAAGAACCAGCGGATGGCGTTGCAGGTGAAAAATCTCGCGCGCCTCGGTCCGACGGAGCGGGCGGCGATCCAAGCGCGCGCGGCCCAGATAAAGGGCAACGGCGGCGCTCCGCAGGAGGCGGATGGACTTTTTCCGATTAAGGAACGAGGGTGAGCGCGATGTCGAAGATGCGAAAAAAATCCGACCTGCCGACGAAGGTCTGCGTCGTCTGCGCGCGGCCGTTTACCTGGCGGAAGAAGTGGGAGAAAGTCTGGGACGACGTGAAATACTGCTCTGACGGTTGTCGGATGCGGAAAGCCGGGGTGACCCATGGCTGATGAAGTTTTTTCGCGGCGGGTGCGGATCGAGCGGCCGGCGGCGGAGGTTTTTGCGTGGCATGAAAGGCCCGGGGCTTTTGCGCGCCTGTGTCCGCCTTGGGAGCAGGTCGAGGTGACGCGGCACGTCGGCGGCGTCCGCGACGGCGCGCGGGTTTCGCTGCGGACGAAAGTCGGCCCGTTGTGGTTGCGGTGGGAGATCGAGCACCGGGATTACGTCGAAGGGCAGCAGTTCCGCGATGTGCTGCTGAGCGGACCCTTTGCGAAATGGGAGCACCTGCACCGGATCGAGCCGGCGGGGGCGAACGCGTGCGTCCTGACGGATGAGATCCACTATCGGCTGCCGCTGGGGGCGCTGGGTTTGCTGGGCGGCGGAGCGTTTACGCTAAAACAATTGGAACGGATGTTTGCCTATCGGCACGCGGTGACGAAGGCGGACCTTGAGATGATCGCACCCGCGGCCTCGCGATGCGTGTTGGTAACGGGTGCGTCGGGCCTCGTGGGAAAGTCGCTGGTGGGCTTGCTCCTCACCCAAGGGCATACGGTGCGAAAGCTTGTGCGGCAGGTGCCGCGAGGGACGGACGAATTCAGGTGGGATCCGGCGAAGGGCGAGATCGAGCCGGCAGCGCTGCACGGCGTCGACGCGGTGATCCATCTCGGCGGCGCAAACGTGGCGGGAGGCCGTTGGACGGCGGCGCGCAAAGCGGAAATTCTAAACAGCCGCGTCGACGGCGCGCGCACGCTGGCGGCGGGGATCGCGGCGTTGCCGGCGGCGGCGCGGCCGAAGGTCTTTGTGAGTGCGGCGGCGGTGGGTTTCTACGGCGAGCGCGGTGAGGAGCGGCTGGGCGAAGACTCCGGGCGTGGCGGCGGATTTTTGGCGGACGTCTGCGTGGCTTGGGAAGGTGAGTTGGCGGCAATCGAGGCGCTCGGCGTGCGCACGGTCGCGCTGCGGACGGGTGTCGTGTTGTCCCCGGCGGGCGGGGCGTTGGCGAAGATGTTGCCGGCGTTTTTGTGCGGAGCCGGCGGCCGGCTCGGCACGGGACAACAACGGATGAGCTGGATCGCGCCGGACGATTTGAACGCGCTGTATCTGCGCGCGATGACGGACGAGACGTGGCGAGGGGCGTTCAACGCGGTGGCGCCGGAGCCGGCGAGCAACGCGGAATTCACGGCGACACTGGCGCGGGTGCTGCGGCGACCGGCGATTTTTCCGGTGCCGGCGGCGGGGTTGCGCCTGATTTTCGGGGAGATGGCGAACGAGACGCTGCTGGCGAGCACGCGGGCGGTGCCGACGCGGTTGCAGGCGGCGGGATTCGTCTGGCGGCACGGCGAACTCGAGGCGGCGTTGCGGCACGTCTTGGGGCGGACCCGGTGATTTTTTTAATATGACGAACGACACGATCGTGGTGGTGGGAGCGGGAATCGCCGGGCTGTTGCTCGCACGGGAACTTAAGGCCGGAGGGCGCGAGGTGGTGGTATTGGAAAAAAGCCGGGGCCTCGGCGGACGGCTGGCGACGAAGCGGACGCCGGACGCGGTCTTCGACCAAGGCGCGCAGTATTTCACGGCGAAATCGGCGCGGTTCGCCGCGCAGGTGGCGGCGTGGCACGAGCGCGGCGTGGTCGCGCCCTGGCCCGGGGCCTCGGCGCACCGCTGGATCGGGCGGCCGACGATGAATGCGCTCGGGAGAATTTTGGCGGAAGGGCTCGACGTGCGGCGCGAGGCGAAGGTGCTGGGCGTGCGCCGGGAAGGTGCGGGGTGGGAGGTGGTGATCGAGAATCAGCCGGCGTTGTCGGCCGCGCAGTTGGCCCTGACGGCGCCGGCGCCGCAGGCTTTGGCGCTGTTGCAGGCGGGCGGGGTGACGTTGCCGGCGGAACTGGCGGCGCCGCTGGGCGAATTGAAGTATCAGCCGTGTCTGGCGTTGTTGGTCACGCTGGGCGGGCCCAGCGCGGTGCCGCCGGAGGGTGTGGCGCTGGAGACCGGGCCGGTGCGGTGGATCGCGGACAATACCAAAAAAGGCGTGTCGCCGGGCCCGAACGGAGCGGTGACGGTGCATCTGAGCGCGGCGTTTGCGGCGGAGCACTATGGCAAGACGGAGCACGAGCTGGCGCCGCTGGTTCTGCCCGGGCTGGCGGCGTTGCTCGGCGCGCCGGTGACGGCGGTGGCGTTGCACCGGTGGAAGTTTAGCGAGCCGAGCGCGACGTATGCGGAAGCGTGCGTGTGGCGGCCGGGGCTGGGCTTGGGTTTTGCCGGCGACGCGTTTGGCGGACCGCGGGTCGAAGGCGCGGCGCTCTCGGGGTGGGCGTTGGCGGAGAAAATCCTGCGGGGGTGAGGGGATGCACGACGTCGTCATCGTGGGCGCGGGGCTGGCGGGACTGACCTGTGCGCGGCGCTTGCAGGCGGCCGGAGCGGACGTGCGCGTGGTCGAGGCGAGCGACGCGGTGGGCGGGCGCGTGCGGACCGATAGCGTGGACGGGTTTCGCTTGGACCGGGGTTTTCAGGTGCTGTTGACGGCCTATCCGGCCACACGGCGCTGGCTCGATTACGGGGCGCTGGAGTTGAAAACTTTTTCGGCGGGTGCGCTGGTGTGGTGCGAGGGCGGGCGGCACCGTGTGGGCGATCCGTGGCGGGAGCCGGGCGGGCTCTGGGCGACGTTGCGCGCGCCGGTGGGATCGTTGGCCGACAAGCTGCGGATCGCGACGCTGCGGGCGGCGGCGAGACGCGGGACGTTGGAAGAACTCTTCGCGCGGCCGGAGACGACGGCGTTGGCCCGGCTGAGGGCGCACGGGTTTAGCGAAAAGATGATCGAGCGTTTTATGCGCCCGTGGTTGGGCGGGATTTTTCTGGATGCGGAGTTGGAGACCTCGAGCCGGATGCTGGAGTTTGTGTTTCGGATGTTTGCCGAGGGCGACGTGGCGTTGCCGGCGCGGGGGATGCAGGCGATCCCGGAGCAACTGGCGGCGGGGTTGACGCCGGGAACGGTGCGTTTGAACGCGCCTGTGGCGAAGATCGAGCCCGGCGCGGTGCGGCTGGCGGACGGGGAGCGAAATGACGCGCGGGACGTGGTGGTGGCGGCGGACGGAGCGGGAGCGGCGGCGCTCGTGCCGGAGCTCGTGGCCCCGGCGTGGCGGGCGGTGACGACGCTGGATTTTGCGGCGCCGGCGAGTCCGTTGGGCGAGCCGACGCTGATGTTGAACGGCGCGGGCCGGGGTTGGGTCAACTCGGTGACGGTGATGAGCGATGTCGCGCCCACCTATGCCCCGGCCGGACAAGCGCTGGTCTCGGTCTCGGTGTTGGGCGATCCGGCGTGCGACGACGGGACCTTGGAGGCGGCGGTGCGGACGGAGCTGGCGGAATGGTTTGGGGCGGCGGTCGCGGACTGGCGGGGCCTGAGGACCTTGCGACTGCGGCGGGCTTTGCCAGTGCGTTGGCCGCTGGAGCGGCGGGCGGCGGCGGAGGTGAAGGCGGGGGTGTGGGCGGCGGGGGATTTTGTGGCGTCGGCCTCGATCCAAGGGGCGATGGAGAGCGGCGAGGGTGTGGCCGAGGCGATCTTGCGGCGGTGACGGTAACGGACGCGGCGCGGGTCAAAAACAGGCTTCCCATCGCGAGGGAGCGGCGTTTTGTTGAGGGTTTATGGACAAAACCTTCGTCATTTGTAAGCCCGACTGCATGGCCCAAAAGCATGTCGGATACGTGGTCGACCGCTTTGAGCGCGCCGGCTTTGAGATCATCGGTTGCAAGATGACGCGGCTGGAGCCGGCGGTGTTGCGCGAGCATTACGCGCACGTGGCGATGAAACCGTTCTACCCCGAGATCGAGGCGTTCATGAGCTCGCAGCCGGTGATCATGCTCGCGCTGAAGGGGCCGGGGATCGTCGCCAAAGTGCGTGACCTGCTCGGACCGACGGATTCGCGCAAGGCGGCGAAGGGCACGATCCGCGGCGATTTCGGCACGGAGATGATGAAGAACGTGTGCCACGCCTCCGACAGCGACGAGAACGCGGCGATCGAGTTGGCGCGCTTCTTTAAGGCGAACGAGCTGTTCGGCTGAGTCCGGCGGGCGAACCGCCCGAGTTTTTTCCAAGCCGCGCCGAAGATGGCGCGGCTTTTTTATTTCTTGGCGCGGGCGCGGGCGCGGCGGGCGAGGCGGTCGAAATGCCAATGGAGCACGGGCGCGAGCAGACTGTTGAGCCGGGCGAGGGCGGTGACGGGGAGGCCGGGAGTGACGGAAAACCGGCGGCGCGCCAAGCCGTCGAGCGTGACGCGGGCGACCGCATCGGCGGTCCAGAGGCCGCCGCCGGCGGTGATGGCGCGCGTCTCGGCGGGTTTGGCGAGATTCTCGGCGGAGAGCTGGGGCGTATCGGTGTCGGGCGGATAGACGATCAGGGTGTGGACGCCGGTGTCGACCAGCTCGGCCCGGAGCGCTTCGGCGAGCCCGTGCAGGGCGAACTTGGTGGGGGAGTAGGCGGTGTAACCGAAGAACCCGTGCAAGCCGGCTCCGGAGGAAATGAGAACGACGGCACCGCGACCGCGGCTTCGCATCCCGGGCACCACGACCTTCAGGGCATGCACGGCGCCGAGGTAGTTGACCGCGATCGCGCGGGCGAAGTCGGCGACAGGAATTTGTTCAAAGTAACCGACCGGGGCGATCCCGGCGGAGGCGATCAGGACATCGACGGGGCCGTGGGTCTGAGCGGCGGCGGCGAGGGCGGCCTCGAGGAGGGAGGCGTCGGCGACATCGGCGACGACGGTGACGACGGCGGGGCCGAGTTCGGCGCGGGCGGCGGCGAGTTTTTCGGGGTCGCGGGCGAGCAGGCTCACGCGGGCACCGGCGGCGAGGGCGCGACGGGCGAGGGCGAGGCCGATGCCGCTCGAGCCGCCGGTGATGAGCACATGTTGGTCGCGGAGTTCCATGGTGGCGCGGACAAGAGCCGCACGCGGCGGGGGGCTTTTCAACCGGTAAAGTGGTTCGGAGAGGACGCGGAGCGTTCCCGA
>JBDNFZ010000095.1:0-10560 GCA_041689555.1 Opitutaceae bacterium
GAAGCGCTCGGGGCTCTTCCAGCCGAAGTCGTAGGAGACTTGGGCGTTCCACTCGATCACGCTGGCGAAGAGCGTGAACTGGCGGGTGGCGTTGAACCAAGAATTCTCCTGATAAAAGCCGCTGACGCCCGCGCCGTAGGGACCCTTAGTCCAGTAAGTCTGCCACGAGAGCCGCGTGGGCCGCACATGGAGGGAGGTCGCGGGCGCGGCACCGGCGATGCGGTAGGCATCCCAGCGGCGGTATTCCGTTGCGGCCAGCCGGGCGGTGAAGTTACCCCACGCGGTGGCGCGTTGGTAGTTGAGCTGATAGTCGTAACTTTCGACGACCAGGCGGGAGATGTTCGTTTGGCGGGTATCGATGCCGGTAACCCGGCCGGGCTGCGCGCCCGCAGGGTCGCGGATGAGGCGTTCCGGGAAAAGATCCGCCCATTCCTGCAGCGACGAGGCCGAGGCGATCTGGTCCCGGTAGGTAAGCTTGATCGTGTCGACCGACAGCGAGAAACCCCGCAGGGCGCGGAACGGCAGCTCGAAGACGACACCGAAGTTATCGGAGATGGAGGTCTCGGGTTTGAGGCCGAGGTTGCCGCCGATGCGGGTGGCGATGACACCGGTCACGGGTTCGTTGCGCCGGGGGTCGATGAAGCCGGCCGTGTTTTGGTTGGTGCTATCCGTGACGGGACGGTAGAGCGCTTGGATGCCCGGCGCGCGGAAGGCGTAGTTGCGCGTGGCGCGGAAGAGCAGCCACTTGAAGGGCCGCACCTGCGCCCCGTAGCGCGGGCTGTAGTCGCCGCCGACGTCGGAGTAATTGTCATAGCGCAGCGCACCGGTGAGATCGACCCGGTTGAGGAACGGCAGTTGGTGCTTGGGCGCGACGACCGGGATGCGCGTCTCGGTGTAAGCGGAACTGAGGGTGCGCTCAAAATTGCCGAGCAAGCTGAGGTTGATCGTGGGCAAATCGGGAATGGACTGCGCGGTCCTGATGTTTTCCGTCGTGCGCTCCGCCCCGACCGCAACCCGGATCGGGCCGGCGGGCAGAGTGAACCAAGGGAGCGGGCCGTCGACGGAGCCGGACCAGACGGAGGACTCCGTTTGGTCTTTGGCGTTGCCGGGCCGGAGCATGGAGCGGAGCACGCCGAGGTCGTTGGGCCGCTGGGTGCGGCTGTCGTAGAAGAGCACCAATCGCTGCGCGGCGATGAGCGGATCGGAGACCGCCGTGTTCAGGACCGGATCGAGAGAGTTCTCGTTGATCAATTGGGAGCGGTTCCAGTTCAGGCCGAGTTCGTAGCGCCAATCGTCCCAGAAGCGGCCTGCGAAGCCGGTCGAGAAACTGAGGTTGGAGTTGGTGGTGAATTTCTCGCCTTGGATGGGCGGCAGCTCCCAAAACGTTTTGTTCAGGCGCACCTGCACGCCAAACGGATTGCCCGGATAATTGGCCGGCACCAAAATGGAGTTTCGAAAGTTCACCGGCATACCCTCGATGTGGGTGCGGGTCTCGTTGTAGCCGCCGTTGAGGTAGAACTGGAGGTTGGGCCGGAAATCATAGGTGCCGCGGAAGCCGAGGGTGCGGGTGAACTGGGGCGAGATCATGTTCACATACTTCGCGCGGTCGCCGGTCTCGGCCGAGACCGTGGTCGGGGCATAGGCGGAAGCCGGCAGTGTCGCGGAGCCGGTTGCGCCGGTGGGAATGACGGCATATTGGCTGGGGCTGGAAAGACCCGGCAAGTTGCCCGTCACCGCCTGCACCACACCCGCACCGGTGGCAAATCCGCCTCCACCGTAAGTCGCGAAAGTCGAGGCGCCGCCGAGGGTGCGCCAATCGTCGGTCGCCGAGAAGGGGCGGTCGACGGCGGCGAAGGCGTTGCGCTTCTGGTAGGTGGCCGAGAGCGTGAGCGAAAGCGGCCCGCGCGTGATGCCGTGGGTGAGGGCGACGTTTCTGACCGCCGTATCGCTATCGAAGGTGTTTTCATAGGTGAAGGCCGCCTCGGTGCCCGAGTAGTTCTTCCGCAGAATAATGTTGATGACGCCGCCGAGGGCATCGGAGCCGTAGATCGCCGAAGCGCCGTCGGTGACGACTTCGACGCGCTCGATGGAGGCGACCGGGATGCCGGTGAGGTCGTAGCCGTCGCTGCCGCGGATATTGCCCGAGCGGGCGATGCGGCGGCCGTTGACCAAGATGAGGGTGTTGGCGGCGCCAAGGCCGCGCAGGTTGATGTTGGTGCGCTGGGTGAGGACGCTCGCCGTCGACCCGTCGGAGGTGGTGCTCTGGCCCTGCGACTGGCCGCCGAAGCCCACGCCGTCATAGGAGCCTTGGGAAAAGGCCTGCGGGATCAGCCGGGAAATCTCGCCCATCGTGGTGAGCCCCGTCTGCTCGATCTCCTGCCGGCTGAAGCTGACCATCGGGCTGAAATCAGCCTCGCCCACGAGCCCGCGGATGCGCGAGCCGGTGACCTCGATGCTGTCCATTGCGACGGCCTTCTCGGCGCCGGGCCGGCTGGTCGGCACGGGTGCCGGGCGCGTCGGCTCGCTCGGCACGGGTGACGGGCCGCCGCCGCTCGCGGCGGTCGCGACCGGCGAGGGGTCCTTCCTGGCCTCGGGCGGGGTGGCGGCGGGCTCGGCTTTCACGCCGGGCCGGACGGGAGCGGCGGCGCCTTCCTGCGCGCACAGGACGGCGGCAGAAAGGGCGAGAGCGAAAGTGTGGGCAACAAGACGGGCGAGGTGTTTCATGGACGGTTTAGGTGTAGGACAAGGAGCCGACTTCAGGCAGATAGTAGCGCGGAGGTTCCCGCGCTACTATAGGCAGAAATTAACTAGCAGCCATCGTGCCGCCGTCGAGAGCCGGGTGCGGTCGAGGTTCAGCGCAGGCGGGCGATCCGCGCGCGCGGCGGGGTTCGGCGACCCCGCCCTACAGTTTCAAGAGGCGCTTGACCTCGGCCTCGAGTTTCTCGCCGCGGGCGTTGGTCGAGACTACGCGGCCTTCCTGGTCGAGGAGGAACATTGCCGGGATCGAGGCAATGCCGAAGCGCGTGGAGATTTCGTTCTTCCAATATCTTCCGTCGAAATGCTGCGGCCATGGCATCTTCTCGGCGTTAGTGAAGTCGGTCAGAATTTTCTTCGCTTTCGCAAGCTTGGCCGCGGTCTGCTCCGGCGTATCTTTCGGGGTGAGGCTGCCGTTTTCCAAACTAACGCCGATGACTTCGAAGCCTTTTTCGTGATAGGCGGCGTAAACCCGTTTCACATTTGGCAACTCGGCGATGCAGGGTCCGCACCAGGTGGCCCAGAAATCCACGAGGACGACTTTGCCACGCAGTTTTTTTAAATCCACCGCGCGACCATCCACCGCGGTGAATGCGATTTCGAGCGGACGTTGAAGAAGGGCGGCGGCGCCGGACTTGGTGGCCGCCAAATCCGCGATCGCCTTGCTGGGGCTGCCGGTGAAAAACGCCCACTCCGCCCCCACCCGGTCCGGTTCGTCCTTCTCGACGAGCCTCACATAGGCGTTGATCAGGCCCGCTCCGCTGGCCGCGCCCGGATACGTGTTGGCGAAACTCACGACCTTGGCCCGGAGGTAGGCGAGATCGAGTTTCTGGCCGTTCTTCTGCGCGGCAGCTGCGGCGGTGAAGGGTTTCATCGCGTGCTGCAGGAGAAGTTGATCACGCACCTCGGCGGGTAGATCGGTGGCTTTCGGCAGCGCCGCCTTCAGGTCCTCGATGCGGGTCTTCCACGCGGCAGCAGCAGCTTCGTCGACGACGGGCTTGGGCGAGCCCCGATCATCGACGCCCCACTCCTTGACGAAGCGGGGTTGGGTTGAATTGAGCCGCATCACCGCGATCCAGCGGCGTGGATCGGTCGGGTGTTTGTCGATGAACGCCAGGCCGCGTGACTGCTCGCCCGCATAATGACTCTCGACCACCTGGGCGAGTTCACGCGAGGACAGCGACGTGAGATTGTCGGGTGGGCGGGCACTCACGGCGTCGAGAAATGCCTGCCAGTCGACGTCGGCGGGCGATGGCGTCGGAGCCGCGACCGACTCGGCGGCGGCAGCACGGGGGCAAGACAACACCGCGGCAGAGAGGAGCAACGCGAAGAAGGAGAGTTTTTTCATAACGACGGGGAACGGACGGAAGGCTGATTACTTGGCCGGGAGCACCGTGGCGCGTGACACGCGGTCGCGGCCGAGATAGCTCGCGGCGAGGGCGTTGAGATCGGCGGGCGTGATGGCTTCGAGATCGGCGAGTCGCGTGCGGGCGCGATCAAGATCGGCGGGGCGTTCCTGGGCCTGGGCCAGCACGGTGTTGAGCCAGTAGGCGTTGGTGCGGCCGGCATCACGCGCCGCGGTGAGGGCCGGGAGGCGGGCGCGGTTGAGCTCCTCCGCCGTGATGCCATTCTTCGCGAGATCGTCGGCGAGGGCGATGGCAGCCTCGGCCATCTTGTCCGCGGCGACGGGATCGACGTCGATGGTGGTGTTGATATAGCCGTAGCCGGCAAAGGTATCGCTGGGGTTGCTCTGGGCGCGCGGGCTGTAGGTGCCGCCCAATTCCTCGCGGATCTTCACCCGCAGACGATCGCCAAAGATGCTCGCGAGCAGGCTGAGCTGGCCGGCGCGTTTGGCTTCCATCCCGTCGGTCGTCGGCCAGTAGAGCACGACGAGACCCTTCGGAATCTGCGAAGTGATGGCATAATTTTTCGTGAACGGCTGGGCTGGAAACGCCAGCTTGCGCCGATCCGCGAGCGCGGGCTTGGGGGCTCGTGCGGGCAATGCCCCGAGGGTCTTCGCGACGGCGGCGATGGTGGCGTCGAGGTCGAGGTCGCCGACGATGGCGACTTCGATTGCGCCATGCGTCAGCTGCGGCGTGAGCCAGGCGCGAAGCTCGTCGAGGGTGCGCGTGGCGAGGATGGCCTTGGGCGGGAGGCCGAAGCGGGGATCGCCGCCCGCGATGAGATTGGTCACCTCTGCGGCGATCGGGCCGGTGGGCGTGCGGTCGAGTGTGCCGAAGACCATGTCGATGGCGCGCTGTTGCTCGCGAAGGCCCTCTGGCCGGTAACCGGGATCGGTGAGGTAGGCGGCGAAGAGTTGCAGGGTGAGCAGCAGATCCTCGCGCGTGGTGCCAGCCGCGCCCGCGCCGCGGGCGCGCGAGGACGACGAGACGGCAGGATAGGCCAGCACGAAGGCATCGATCGCCATGTGCAGGGCGGCCCCGGCATTGCGGCCGGCGAGCACGCGCCGCAGATCGTCGGCACTGTGCCGGCCGAGACCGCCGCCGTTGAAGGCTGAGCTGGTGATCTGCGCCAAACCGCGCTGGCCCGTCGGCTCAGTGATTCTGCCGTCGCCCACGCGGGCGCTGACGAGGATGCGACCGGCGTCGAAATCGGTGTGCTTCAGATTAAGCCGGACGCCATTGGCAAACGTCACGAGCGTCACATCGAGATCTGCCACGTGTTCGCGTTTCGCCACCTGGCCAGGCGCGCCGAAATCCGTGTAGGACCAGGCGCGGGCCTCTTCGGCAGCCTTGGGGAGCACGGCGACCACGCGGGAGTCCTCGTAGGCGGTGGCGAGCGCGGCCGCGGCATCGCCCGGGATCTTCGCGTTGCCGGTGACGAGCACGTAGAGGCCATTGCCATCGAATGCTTCGCGCAGGGCGAAGGCGCATTCCTCGGGAGTGATTTTCGCCAGCGCCGGCTTCATCAGCGCGAGATTGTCGGCGGGCGTGATGAACACCTCGTTGGCGGCGAGGCCGGCCAAAATGAGATTCGCCAGCGAATTGGAACGCCGGGTCGGCGCGGATTTCACGGCCTGCTCGAGCGCGGCGACGAGATTCGCCACGATCTCTTTCAACTCGTCGGGTTGGAAGCCGTGCTGAAGGGCGCGGCGTAATTCCTGTTCGCCGGCCGCAAGCGCGGCTGCCCAGCGCTCGGGTTTGCAGGTGAGGTCGATGCTGGCTTCGCGGATCAACTTGAAGCTGTCGCTCACGGACGCCGAGGCCTGCAGAAACGGCGCGTTCTCTTTTTTGGCAAGTTCCGAAAACCGGCGGCTGAGCATGGCGGCCGCCAGCCGGCGCGGCAGGCCCTGGACGCGATGCGCAGCGGTGTCGGGCTCGACCACGAAGGGCTTCACGCAGTTTAGAGAGACGCGCGTCGAGGGTGACTCCGCCTCGCCATGAAAGTTGGTGCGCACGCCCTCGAATATGCTGACGGTGCCGAGCGATGGCTCGGGCTTCGCGGGGGCACGGGCCTTGAGCGGGCCAAACGCGGCGGTGACTAGGCGTTCGACCGCAGTCACATCAACTTCACCGACGACGATCACGGCGAGGCGCTCGGGGCGATACCACGTGTCCCAAAATTCCACGAAGCGTGCGCGCGGGGCATGCTCGATGACCTCGGAGAGGCCGATGGGCATGCGGGCCGGCAGGCGGGTCGAGCCCATCACGAACTCGAGTTGCGCGAGCTGCGTGCGGAACGCGATGGTATCGCGCATGCGTTTCTCGCTGAGGATGACGCCGCGCTCCTTTTCGATCTCCTCATCGCGGAGAAGCAGGCCGCCGGCGTTGTCGGCGAGCACCCGCAGGCCCTCGGCGAGCGTGGCCTCCTTGGTGTCGGGCAGCTCAAGGAGATATTGCGTGCGGTCGAAACCGGTGGAGGCGTTGGTATCGCCGCCGAAGCTCATGCCCATGCGTTGGAAAACCTCGACGAGCGTGCCGGGGGCGAAGTGCTGGCTGCCATTAAACGCCATGTGTTCGAGGAAATGCGCGACGCCGCGTTGGTTTTCCTCCTCGTGGAGTGAGCCGGCGAGCACGAGCAGGCGCAGCGAGGCGCGGCCCTTGGGCTCGGCATTCGGCAGGACGACGTAGCGCAGACCGTTCTCGAGCGTGCCGAATTTGGCGGCGGGATCGGGCTTCAGATCGCTGGCCTCGTGGGCGAAGGGCGGCGCGGCGGCAATGAGCGGGGCGGCGCACAGCGCCAGAAGGAAAAGCTGACGGCGGAAGATCGCGCCGGCGGCGCGAAAAAAAATGAGGAAGGACATCGGTTGAAGAGGGAGCGGGCGGCGGTGGAGGAGTTAACGGGTGACCTGATTAGAAGTTCTTGCGCACGGTGAAGGTGTAGGTGGCGAGGCGCACATCGCCGTAAGAGCTCACGTAGTAGGGACTGCGGAAGGCATCGAACGGCGGGGTCTTGTTGAGCACATTCTGCACGCCGACCCGGAGCTCGGTGCGGCTGAGGGCGCGTGCGAACCATGAGACGTCGTGAGCGGTGACCTGCGGGAAGCGTCGGGCGACGAACACGTCGTGATAATGCTGGCTGGGAATGTGGTCGGAACCCTGCTGGGGGACACTGGCGAGGCGCTGGAGCGAGGCGTCCACGTAGCGCGCCGACCAGCCGACGGTCCATTGGTTGTAGTCGCAGCTCAGGCCGGCGGCGGCCTTGAACTTCACAAAGCCGGGCGTGCCGATGAACTCGGTGAGCGGCGCGTTGATCGCTGCCTGCACGCGATAGTGCATCCACCACGTGGCCGTGCTCCAGAAGTTCCAACTGCCCCAGCGGGCGGTGCGGCGGTTGTAGTTGATCGAGGCGTCGTAGCTTTCGGTCAGTGCCTGGGTGAGGTTCAAGCTCCGCGAATCGACCGAGGTGATCGTGCCGGCGTTGAACGGGTCTCCCGCGGTCGGAGCGTCGCGCACCACTCGACCGGGAAGAAAGTCCTCGAAATTGACGACATTCTGCACGGTGAACGTGGTGATGTTGTCGATCTTCTTGATGTGGGAGTAGGCGACGGAGAGGCGGAGTCCGGAGATCAGCTTCGGTTCCCAGACGAAGCCGAGGTTGGTGTTCTGGGCGTGCTCGGGTTTGATGTTGGGGTTGGTGCCCGTGGTGGCGGTGATCGTCGTCGAGACGTTGCCGCGCTTGGGGTCGGTGATCCGCGTGGTGGTGGAAACGAGGCCGGGCACCTGCTGGTTATAGGTGGGCGGACGGAAGGCCTCGCTGTAGGAAGCGCGCAGGAGCAGCTCTTGGAACGGCCGGTAGCGCACCCCGTAGGTCGGGGTGAGGGCGGAATACCGGGACTTCGAAAAAAAGACGGCAGGTGTGGTCGGGGTGACGACGGCGGTGGCGGTGCTGACCTTCACGTCTTCCTCGCGAGCGGCGATTTGGAAATCGAGCTGGCGCAGGAGCAGCCAGTTTTTCTTCGTGCCGACCACGGGCACGGAGAGTTCGGCGTAGGTCGCGTCGGTTCCACGGCTGCGGGCCGGGACCCTGATCCAGGTGTTGGGCGGAACATTGTAGACCGTGTCGATCGTGTAGGTGGGAATGAATTCCTTCCGGTAGCTGAACGTGGCGGCGAGTTTGATCGGCCCGGCGGGCAGGTTCCACAGCGGGCCCGCCGCACGGATCGCATATTCCTCGAGCGTATTCTTCGCGCCCACGGTGATGCGCCCGAGGTAGGGCGTGAGGTCCAGCGGATAGGCGACGGTGTCGCGAAACGGGTTTAGCGCGCCGGTGTTGAGGTCGTTGTTCAGCGGGGTGGTGTTCAGCGCGATCTGCTCCTGGGTCGTGCGAGCGTTGTTGAAGGTGAAATCGGCATTCATCCGCCAATCGTGAGGGAGGGTGACGGCGACGCCGGCGAGCGCGCGGAGGCTCACGAGCGAGACTGCGAAGTGGCCAACGGCGCCGACCGGATCGGAGGGGATCGAAAGGCGCACGACCTGGCCGAAGGGATTGGTGGGAGCGGTGGCGGCCACCGAAAAATTGGCGCTGGAGGAGAACGGGGTTTGCTCGTCGTTCTCGTTGTAATTTGTGCTGCGGCGAAACTCCGCGAACGCCTCAAGCCAGGGACGAAATTGCCGCGAAATCTTCAACCCTTCCGCGGTGACGATGCTCGGCGAGCCGATCATGAACTTCCCGGCGGTGGTCTGGTGTGTCGGCGCGAGGTCGTAGTTGTAGGTGCCGGCCCTCGTTTGCAGCGCAGCCAGCGTAGCGGCTTTGTCGCCCCCGGCGAAGCCGACGGGGACCGAGGTGAAGGTGGCGGTGCCCGCGCCGAAGAGCGCGGTGTTGGTGTTGCTGCGGATGTTCGGCGTGGCGCCGAGCGGCTGGGCGTTGGGGGGAAGGAAAGCGGAGGGCGCATTCTGCCGGATCCGGGCGCTGCCGTCCTGCACAAAGTCGCGGTCTTGGATCAGCAGGGCCTTCGTATCGGAGTAGCTGCCCGTGACCATGACCTGCGTCTTGCCATCTTCCAGGGAAAGGCCGCCGGCGAAATTCACGCTGCGGATTGGGGCATCACTGGAAAAGGTGTTATTGTAGGAGGTCGTAACCTGGGCGCCGACGTAGTTGCGGCGGAGGACGACGTTGATGACACCGCCCACCGCGCTCGCGCCGTAGATGCCGGAGGCCGACGCGGGCAGCACCTCGATGCGGTCGATGGCGGCCAGCGGCACGCCGTTGATGTCGGCCTGTCTACTGGCCGTGAGGATGGTGTAGTCGGCGGGGCGGCGTCCATCGATCAGGACCAGGGTGTGATCCGTGCCCAGTCCGCGGAGATTGAAGGAACTGAAATTGCTGTTGTTGGCGGTGGCATTGAGGGGCGATTCCGTCGCATCCATGGGCAACCGCTGCCTCAGGAATGCCTCCACGCTAGTCGCGCCCGACTGCTCGATGGCGCGGCGCTCAAAGATCATATACGGCTGCGCGTCATCCATGGTGCGCGGCAAATCGACGTTGGCGCTCTGGAAGGGCTGCACGCGGTTGCTCGCCACCTCGTAGGGGTCAAGCACGGTGGAGGCATTGGCCCGGACCATAAACGGCTCAAGCTTGGTCACGTCGAGGGCCCTGCGCATCGTCTGCTCGCTGAGCGTCAGATCCTCGCGGGGGCGCACCGTCACGTCGGTGATGTGCAGGGGCGCATAGCCGTCCGCGATGGCGACAAGCAGATAGCTTCCCGCCGCGAGGGCGGGAAAATAATACTCGCCGTATTTGTCCGTCTTCGTGGCCTGCCCACCCGGGCGGATGACCACCAGCACGCCGGACGCCGGGCGACCGCCACTCCACGACAGCGCGCCTTTCACGGAGCCGGCGGTGACCGGGGCCTCACTGGTCTTCTCCGACCGCGCCGCCGCCACCACGAATTTTCCGCCGCTGGTGCGGCGGGCGGCGAAGCCGGTTCCGCGCAACAGGAGAGCCAGGGCGTCTTCCGGCGCGAACACGCCGATCACCTCGTTGGCGCGGACCGCCCGGAGATCGTCGGCGGAGAAGACCACCTCGACGGCGGCCTGCTTGGAAAAAGCCATGAGGGCGGCGGACGCGGTCTGGGCCTTGATTTCGAAGGTCACGGGCGCGGCGAAGGCCGCACCAGACAAAATCAGGAGCAACCCAACGACCAGTTGGCGGAATCGAATCGGGAGCATGATAGTTGAAGGTCCGGGATCTGGAGAGCCCGAGGATTACCCCTTATGACAGCCGGGCAGGCCCCGCCACCCCCGTGCGCCGCGAACAATTTCAACGCGGGGTGCGCGGGCGCGCGACAATCTGCACGGCGCCTTCCGCACCATGGATCACTCCCACGGGCAGCGCCTGCCCAAC
>JBDNFZ010000096.1:0-16638 GCA_041689555.1 Opitutaceae bacterium
CCGTCCCGGTAAATCTGCCGTCCGACCTCCAACTGGCTGGAGCTAAAACGATCCGCCCAGTCCAGCTCAAGTTTACCAAACCAAAACTCGAGAGAGTGCGGGGTGTAGACGCGCTTCGGGCCGTGAGACTGCATTCGCGGAAAAAACATGACCGTAGAAACCGCCGGTCCGCGTGCAACCCCGAATTCCAACTTCCTGAACGTCGGCGGACATTTCGCTGATTTGTAACGTTACCGCTGCGGAATCGCCACAAAAAGGGGGTAGTTATTCACAAGCCCAAGAAAACGTCCCCACTATTTCCACCGCAGCCCCTTCGTGAAACTCGCCTTCGTCACCGAAACTTTTCCCCCCGAAATCAACGGGGTCGCGATGACGTTCGGTGTGATCGCCCGCGAACTGGGCCACCGGGGTCATGACGTCGTGATCTATCGCCCGCGCCGCGATGATCTCCCGCCGGCCGGGGACCACCCCGAATATAAAGTCGTTCCGATGTCCGGCTTGCCCATTCCCGGCTACCCTCTCCTGCGCCTGGGCTTACCCGCAGGCGGCGCGCTGAGGCGCCGGTGGCGCGCCGATCCGCCCGATCTCGTGCATGTGGCCACCGAAGGCCCGCTGGGCGCCTCGGCGGTCACGGCCGCCCTTGCCCTCGGTCTGCCCGTGACCTCAAGCTTCCATACGAATTTCCACGCCTACACCAAATATTACGGCTTCGGCGCCCTTCACCGTCTCACCCTCGGCTGGCTCCGTCACGTGCACAACCGCACCCGGCGCACCTTCGCCCCCACCGCCGAGCTCTGCGCCGAGCTGGCTCAGCTGGGCTTTCGGGATCTCGCGTTGCTTTCGCGCGGAGTCGACACGACCCTGTTCAATCCCGCCCGACGCTCGGAGGCCTTGCGCCAGGCGTGGGGCGTCGCTCCGGAAGATCCGGTGGTGATCCACGCCGGCCGCATGGCGCACGAAAAAAACTATCCCCTCGTCCTTCGCGCCTTCGCGGCGATGGGTGCGGCCAATCCCCGGCTAAAATGCGTGTTCGTCGGCGACGGGCCCCTCCGGCCCACGCTCGAGCGCCGGTTCCCTTCGGCGATTTTTACCGGCTTCATTCCCCGCGACGATCTGGCGTGCCACTACGCCTCCGCCGATATCTACGCCCACGCGAGCCTGACCGAGACTTTCGGCAATGTCCTCACCGAGGCCATGGCGAGCGGCTTGGCCGTCGTCGGGTTCGACTACGCGGCCGCGCTCCAATTCGTGCGATCCGAACACAACGGCCTTTCGGTGCCCTGCGATCAGCCGGATGTGTTTGTCTCCGCGGCCATGCGGCTCGCCGCGGATGCCTCTCTCCGCACCCGGCTTCGGGCGGCCGCGCGCATCACCATCGAGCCCCAATCGTGGGCCGGAGTCATCGGTCGTTTTGAAAGCGATCTCGCGGCGGTGATCGCCCAAGCCCATGGATCTACCGACCCCAAGCCGGTCTCTCTTTAATCCCGTGTCTTCCCGCATCCTCATCTTCACCGCCGGTTACGGCGAAGGCCACAATGCCGCCGCCCGGGCGCTCGCGTCCGCTTGCGACGCCGTGCACGGTCCCGGCGCGGCGAAGATCGTCGATCTCTTCGCCCTCTCGCGACCGCGCTTCAATCTGATCACGCGCCGGGCCTACATCGGCACGATCAACGGCGCTCCTCGGCTTTGGAGTAGTTTCTACGCGTGGCTCGACCGGAGCGACCTCGCGACGCGCGCCACGTGGCTGCTCGGGCGCGAACTCCGCCTGCTCTCCCGCATCATCGCCGAAGAGCGGCCTGCGGTAATGTGCAGCACCTATCCGGCCTACGCCTTCCTGCTCCGGCGGCTCGGGCAGCAGGGCCAAAGCCTCGCCCCGCACTTCAACGTCGTCACCGACTCCATCAGCATCAACTCGCTCTGGTGGCGTGCCGGCGCGGCCGGCTGGTTTGTGCCGAACGCCGATTCCGCCGAGGTCATGCAACGCGGCGGTGTCGACGCCTCGTTCCTGCACGTCACCGGCTTTCCCGTGCCCGCCTTCTTCGGCGAGCAAACCGGGAAACTCGTTCCCCCCGACCTCGCCCAACCCGGCACCGCCCCGCGCGTCCTCTACATCATCAACTCGGGCACGAAACACGCGCTCGAGACCGCCCGCTTGCTGATCGCGGAGTCCGCTTGGGAAATCACCGTCGCCGTGGGCCGCGACGAGGTCCTGCGCCGCGAGCTCGACCGGCTCTCTGTCAATCGCGCGCTCCCCGCTCACATCCTTGGTTGGACCGATCAGATCCCCCACCTTTTGATGACCCACCACGTCGTCATCAGCAAAGCCGGCGGGGCCACCACCCAGGAGGCCGTCGCCGCCCGCTGTCCCATGATCGTCAACCAAATCGTCCCCGGGCAGGAGGAAGGTAACTACGAGCTGCTCCGCCGCACGGGCGCGGGCGCGCTCGCCGAAACGCCTCCAGCCGTTCTCGCCGCTCTGCGCCAAGCCTTCGCCGATCAGGGCGCGCTTTGGCACCGATGGCGGCGGGCCCTCGCGCCCATCGTCCGCAACGACGCGGCCCGCACCATCGCGCAGCACCTCCTGACCACCTCCGACCCGTTAAACGCTGGCCGCACGGCGTTGGACGTTGAATGTCTCCCCGCTTCCGCCGCCGCCTCCGTCCTGCCATGAAGACCCGTTTCATTTTCAATCCCGTCTCCGGTCGCCATGCGCGCAACGCCCGCCTGCTGCCCGTGCTGCGCGCTTTCATCAAGGCCCGCGCCCTCGACGCCGAAATCGTGGCGACCGAGGGCCCCGGCCACGCCACCGAGCTGGCCCTCGCCGCCGTCCGGGCCGGTTGCGAGCGCGTCGTCGCGGTGGGCGGCGACGGCACCATGAACGAGGTCGCCCAAGCCCTCCTGCACACGCCCGCCGCGCTCGCCCTCGTGCCCTGCGGCTCGGGCAACGGTCTCGCCCTCCACCTCGGCCTGCCCCTCGCCCCCCTCGCCGCCCTCGAGCTGATCGCCGCGATCGGCGGGCGCGTCGCCGCCATCGACACCGGCTCCGTCAACGGCCGCCCGTTCTTCAACGCCATGGGTCTCGGCCTCGATGCCGACGTCAGCCGCCGTTTCAACCAGCTCACCACCCGCGGTCTGCCCGCCTACGCCCGCACCGCCCTCAGCGCTTTCGCACAGCGCAAGCCCGAGCATTGCACCATCACCGCCGGTGGACGCACCGAGTCGATGGACATCATGCTGGTCGCCGTCGCCAACTCCGACCAATACGGCAACCGCGCCTTCATCGCCCCCGGCGCCCGCGTGGACGACGGTCTGCTCGACCTCGTCGCCATCCGCCCCGTCGGTCTTTTCGGCGCCGCGGTCATCGGTGCGCGGCTCTTCCTCGGGAACCTCGACCGAAGCGCGTCCGTCCGCCGGTTCCGCGGCTCCCGCTTCGTCATCGAGCGTCCCGCCCCCGGCCTCGTCCACACCGACGGTGAGACCCACTCTGCGGCCGCCAAGGTCGAGGTCTTGGTTCACCCGCGCAGCCTCCGCATCGTTGTGCCGGCCGCCTGCCGCGCCCTCGCCTTTTCGACCGAGTTCGCCCCGGCGGGCTTCGCGCTCCAGTTGCCATGACCCACCGCTCCGCAATCCGGCCCGCCCCGCCCGGCCTCCCCCCGGCCGCTTCGCCCCCTCCCCGCCCGCCCCCGTTTTCCTCTGCGCGGAAATCAACTTGTAACCTATTGGGTTACAAAATCCGCATCCGGCTCGCGGCGAAGATTTTTGAATCGGCGCGTGTCCTATGCCCTTGAAAAAACTCCGCGTCCGCACGGTTATCCTCTCGGACGTCCACCTCGGCACGGCCGAATGCAAGGCGGCCGAAGTGAATCATTTTCTGCGGAACGTGCGCTGTGAAAAACTCATCCTCAACGGCGACATCATCGACGGCTGGCAGCTTCAACGCGGCGGCCAGTGGACCAAGGCCCATACGCGTTTCATCCGCATCGTCCTCAAGAAACTGGAAAAAAAGGACACCCAAGTCGTCTACCTCCGGGGTAACCACGACGACATCCTGTCCCAGTTCCTACCGCTCGATTTCGAGAACCTCACAATTGTCGAGGAGCACGTCCACGAGGGTCCCGCCGGCCGTTATCTCGTGCTCCACGGCGACGTGTTCGACACCGTCACAAAAAACTTCGTCTGGCTCGCCCATCTCGGCGACTGGGGCTACCGCGCGCTCCTCAAGCTCAACCGCGCCTACAACGCCTGGCGCGCCTGGCGAGGCCTCGAATATTGGTCTCTCAGCAAGGCCATCAAAGCCCGCGTCAAATCGGCCGTGAACCACGTCTCCAACTTCGAGACCCATATCGCCGAGCTCGCCCAAGCCCGCGATTGCCTCGGCGTCATGTGCGGCCACATCCATACGGCCGCCGACAAAAAGATCGCCGACATCCACTACCTGAACAGCGGCGACTGGGTCGAGTCCCTCACCGCCATCGTCGAACACCACGACGGCCGCTACGAGATCGTCCACTACGCCGACTTCCTCCGCGACCATCCCCTGCCCTCGGTGGAACCCGCGAGCGAGGAACCGTCCGAGTCCGACCTCGTCCCCTCTTAATTGCGGGTGCGGATGCCCTGCAATTTTTGCCGCAACTCCTCCGCCTTCTCGGGAAAATCCTTGATCACATTGCTTTGCTCGGCGGGATCGGTCCAAAGGTTGAAAAGCTGGCCCGAGCCGCTGCGACTCTCGACAAAACGCGGATCGGCAAGATTGGCTCCGCCGCCGGCACCGGCCGCGTTGGCGCCTCCGGCGGCCGGAATGAATTTCCAATCGCCCGCGCGGAGCGCGAGGACATCGGAGATGCCGTGCAGCACGGTGTGATCGCGCAGATTCTCCGCGGTCTGCCCGAGCAGGACCGGAGACAGATCGATGCTGTCGGGAGAGGAGGCGGCGGTCAGCTCGCTGCCCGCGACTTTCGCCACCGTCGCAAAAACATCCACGAGGCTGAACATCTGATCGCTGACGCGCGGCTTGATCCGCGCGGGCCAGCGCGCGATCAGCGGCACGCGGCAGCCGCCTTCATAGACGAGATATTTCCAGCCGCGCAGTCCGCCGGCCGGCCGGTGATCTTTCACGTCCTCCTGCGAACGATCGCGGTAGCCGTCGAACAGCACCGGGCCGTTGTCGCTCGTGAAGATCACGAGCGTATCCTCCGCGAGGGGGAGTCGCTCCAGCGCCTTGAGGATTTCTCCGGTCTGCCAGTCCATCTGGTGGATCACGTCGCCGCGCACGCCCAGCTCGCTCGATCCGACAAAGGGTGCCTGCGCCACGCGCGGCACGTGCGGCTCAAACAGTCCCACGTAGAGAAAAAACGGCCGGTCGCGGTGGGCTTCGAGAAATGCGACCGACTTGTTCACGATCGTGGTCGGCAGTTCCTCGTCTTTGAAGCGCGCCGCTTTGCCGCCCTGCATAAAACCTATGCGGCTGATCCCGTTGATGATCGTCCCGGAGTGTTGTTTGTCAGCCGGCTGTTTGAGCAAATCCGGACGGTCGATGCCGTTGGGCTCCGTGCCAAAGTCCCGCTGGTAACTGACCGCGATCGGGTCGGCGGGATCGAGGCCCACGACGCGGTCGTTCTCGATCCAGACCGTCGGCACGCGGTCGACGGTCGCGGGGATGATATGGCAGTAGTCGAAGCCGATCTCGCGCGGCCCGGGCGCGATCCGGCCGTTGAAATCCACGGGCACGCGCCCGTCGCCGAGCCCGAGATGCCACTTGCCGATCGCGCCGGTGGCGTAGCCGGCGTTTTTCAGCGACTGTGGCAACGTGAGGCGGCCCGGTTCGATGCAGAGCGGCGCGTCGCCGGCGAGGATCCCGGTGCGCTTGGCGGTCTGTCGCCACGCATATTCGCCGGTGAAGAGCGCATAGCGGGTGGGCGTGCACGTGGAGGCGGGCGCATAGCCGGCGGTGAAGCGCACCCCGCCGGCGGCCAGCCGATCGACGTGGGGCGTCTTGACCCGGGTCGCTCCGTAGCAACCGAGATCGCCAAACCCGAGATCGTCCGCGACGATCACGAGGACGTTGGGTCGCCCTGCCCTCGCGTCAGCGGCGGCGCTGCTGCCGACCGCCGCGGACAAAGCGGCGCCGACGGCGAGCACCGCGATGACACGAGCTTTAAATTCCGAAAATCGCCGCCCGGATAAGTTCATGTTTGCGGCGCTCAAAACGCGAACGAGTTGGTCAGGCTCAACTGGCGTTCCGGCGGAATGCGGAACGTGCCGTAACTGCCATCCGCGTTGGCGCTGATCGGAATCACCCGGTCCCGCGCATTGAGATTACGGACGTTGAGCAGGATGCTCCAATCGATGGGAGCGCCGCGGATTTGCAGTTTCCGACGATAGCCCGCGCTGAGATCGACCACCGTATCCGTGGGCCCGTAATAGGGGCGCGTGATGTCGGCGACCAAGTCGCCCGTCGCGTTTCGGACAAAGGGATAGCCGATCCCGACCTTGTCCTGCCAACGGAGCGCACCGCCGATATGGAAGCCGCGCAGCAAGGTCTCGCGGAAATCGTAACGCGTGACGACGTTGGCGCGCCATTTGCGGATTTCCGGAGACGCGGTGCCCGACAGCGCACCGGCGGTGCGGACCGGGGCGAGCGTCTCGGCGACGTATTGACCCCAGAAGGTCCCGAGTTCGTTCGTCGAGGGATTGCGGGAGCCGGGGAGAAGCGCACCGTTAAATTTCGTGTCCAGATTCCGCTTCCACGCGGCGGCGAAGGCCAGTTCTTGGGCGGCCGCATTGGCCTTCACCGCTTCGTTCTTGGCGAAGCTGACGGAGATGCGCCAGTTCTTGGTGGGATTGATGATCGCCTCGAACTCGGTGCCGGTGGACTCGGTATCGCTGACCGAGGTGAAGTTCTGGATGGGTTCGGGCACCCATTGCAGCGAGGCGCCACTGCCCGTGAAGCGGGGATTGAAATTCGTGGTGGGGCCGATGTTGGCCTTGAGGCGGTCCGGGATCGTATCGAAGACGGCGAGCGCCACGTCGCCGAAGGTCGCGAAGGCCGGGTTATTGTAGCTGAAACCGGCAGGCGCCAAACCGGCGTCCCGGGCCGCGAGCATGCGGCCGATCACCGCGCTGATGTAGCTGTAGGTGGCCTGGCCGTTGCCGATGGAAATGGCGTCGTCCTTGATGCGCGTCCTGAACCGGTTGACCCGCAGGTCGAGTTTGCCCTGCAGGACGCTGAACGAAACGCCGTATTCGCGGGTATCCGCCGTGGGCGAACCGAGCTCTTCGTTCCAGATGTTGCGGCGCAGGCCGGTGGGATTGAAATTTCCCGACGTGTTCCAGAATGCGCGCACTTCGGTTTCCCCGGGCAGCTTGACCGGAAGCAGGCCCACGACGCTTTTGGTCCAACTGCGTTTGCCCTGCGCCACGGCGGGCCTGAACACGATTTTGGATTCGTCCAAGTTGCCGTCGGCGAGCCGGGGCGGGAGGCCGGCGGAAAACGTCTCGTCGCGGTCCTCGCGCCAGCCGACGACGGTGACGATGTGATCCTTCAGCCAGTGGCTCTGGAGGGCGAACGCCGTGGAGTTCAGGTCTTCCTTTTGGTCGTTGATGCCGGCGAGGATCCGCAGCGGCTTCGACGTGCCGGTGACGAACGACCTGCTCACCGGATCGTAAACTTGCAGCGTGTAGGTCTGGCCGTATTGCGGGCGGCCGCTCGTGATCGGTTGCAGGCGGACATCTTGAACGCTGTTGGCGTTCACCAGCGATGGCCCGATGTAGAACCAGCCGTTGACCTGAGTGCCGAACGTTCCGGGTAGCGCTCCCCCCAAACTGAGCTGCGGCTTGAGCTGCCCCGCCGGATCCCACGTGCTGGAATAAGTGCGGTTTGTGCGCTCCATCTGCGTCTTGAACAGCAGGGCCGAGGCGGTGTGTCGGCCCAGATACCGCATGAAGTTCGAACGGCTGCGGCTGAAGTCGTGTTTGAAGAACGCGGTCATTTGGTAGGACTCGCGCTTCGAGCGATTCAGTTGATCACGGAAAACATCGGGGGTGCTGATGAACGGCCGGCCAAAATTCGGATTGGGGATGCCGAGGGGAAACTCGGCCGAGCGGACGCTGAGGACGGAATTGACGTCGACCATGATGCCTTCGTCGTTTCCAGAACCGGGGATCGGAAAGTCGCGTTTACGCGTGAAGGTCTGGTCATTGTAGGCGACCTCGACGCCGGCCTTGCCACCCATGAACAGCTGTTCGTAGCGGAAGTCGGCGGCGTCGAAGCGCTGCTCGCGGCTATCGAATGCGCCGGTAAGCAGATTGTTGTAGAAATCGAAGATCTTCGGATCGCTCAGGTGCGTGCGAAAGTAGCCCGTGCGAAGGCGATTGGAGTCACCGGTGCCGCGCAAGGCCCCACCGGGACTGCCCGGCAAGGTCGCGGCGATCGTGCCCTGAAAGCCTTGGACGCCGGCGAGGTTGGGGTTGGTGAGACCCAAACCGGGGTTCGCCGAGGTCGGGTTGGCGTAGATCAGCGCCCATTGGGCATAGAGAGGGAAACCCGCGATGATGCCCGTGGTGGCCGAGGGGCCGGTCACGGTGTTGCCGGCGGCGTCCTGCACGAGTTGGCGGGCCCCGTCGAATCTCCACTTCGGGGTGATGGCGTTGAACCAACTGCCGACGGTAAACGTCGGCGTGATCGGGTCGGGCGGCACACCGTCGATTTTGCCGTTCTCGTAGTTCGCGCGGAACGTGCCGCGACCGAAAAACGACCCGGACTTCGGCTCGAAGACGCGGTAGTTCACCGCCCCGTAGATGCGCTGATCTTTGGCGAAAGCCGGCTTCTGGCGGAAACGGGTATCGTCGTTCAGCACGTCGAGGCGGACCGCGAGACGCTGCGGAATGATGACCTTGTTGAAGTGCGCTTCCTCGCGGTGGCTCCCGTGATCGCTGATGCGGGACACGAAGCGGTAACTGTCCTTGAACGTCGCCTTGCGCAGCGCCGCGTCGATCACGCCACCCGCGCTGCCGACGCCGGCGAGGATCGCGTTCGGTCCCCGGCTGATCGTGATCGAATCGAAATTATATCCGTCCGAAGGAATATCGGAGGCGAAGAAGTCGCGGGTGCGGGTCGCCGTCGCCAGGGCACGCACGCGGTTGACGCTCGAGGGATCGTCGCGAACCGGGCCCGAGTTTTCCCCGCTCACTCCCGAAAAATTACCATTCTGGCCGCCGGCCTCGGTGGAGACCGTATAGGTCAGAATATCCTCCAGCTTCGAGACGTTGATGTCCGTGAGAAACTCCGCCGTATAAACGGAGACGGCGGCGCCGATGTCCTTCAGGTTCGTGTTGAGCCGCGTGCCCGCCAGAGTGGTGGTGGCCTGATAGCCGGTGTCTTGGGACGACGCGACGACGAACGGACTGAGTTCGACCACCTCGCTGTTTTTTTCTTTCGCAGGCGCGGCGGGAGCGGTGACCGTCTGGGCAAAAGACGGGAGCGCCAGCATCAGGCTGAAGGCGAAGGCACGCCGCGCGAGGCGGGGACAAAACCCCAATGAGGGGTGAGCCCGATGGGCCAGAGGAGCGGTGGGGTGCATGGGAGATTAAAGGTTCATGGTCGCTTGGCGGGGTTTCAACGATCTAGCGGGTGGGCAAACCTCTCGCGCGCCTGAGAGGAGCGCCGGGCACAATGGATTTCAGGGGTTGAGGGGCAGGCAAAGTCAAAAGAACGGTAACACCGGGTCTCTGCTCTGCCTATCCCCTATTCGAGTGAATCGCTCCCCCTCATTCTAAATGCACGATCCCGCGCCGCACGGCGCTGATCGCGGCGTCGGTGCGGTCCCGGACTTTAAGTTTGGTAAAAAGCGTTTTGAGATGCGACTTGACCGTCTCCTCGGAGATGAACAACCGCGCGCCGATCTCCTTGTTGCTGCATCCGCGCACCAGCAATTGCAGCACCTCCTGCTCGCGCGGCGAGAGCGCCTGGCGTTGCGCGCGCTCGGCGAGACGTGCGGCGATCCGCGTCGGCACATCGTTGCCGCCACCGTGCACCGCACGGATCGCGCCCGCTATTTCATCGGTGGACATATCCTTGAGCAGGTAGGAACGCGCGCCGGACTGCATGGCGCGAAACACGTCTTCGTCAGCGTCGTAAATCGTCAGCACGATGACGCGCGCCTGCGGATCGCGCGCCATCAGGCCGATGATCGCCTCCACCCCGCCCATGCCGGGCAATCGCAAATCCATCAGGACCACCGAGACCATTCCGGGCTTATAGGCGGCCAATGCTTCCTCTCCCGAAGCAAACTGCGCCACGACGGACATCCCAGGCTGGCTGTCGATCAACGAAGCCAGACCCATCCGGAACGTCGGATGGTCGTCTACGATCATTACTGTTATCGTCGGCTGAGGTGCAGGGGTTACGGGATAAGGGGGCAAGGGGATCGCGGGGGTTTGAGATAACAACAATCAGACCAAGCCGGGAGCATCGACGACGACTTCCACGCGCGCACCTCCACCCGCCCGAGCCCCGAGGCGCAACACGCCGTTCATCTGCGCCACCCGCTCGCGCATGCCGCGCAGGCCGAAATGCTCGCCCGCCGCGCTCTCGGACGTCGCTTCAAAGCCCGGTCCGTCATCGGCCACGACGAGGGATACGGCCGACGCCGCGAAGGAAATCTCCAGCTTGATCGTGCGGGGACGCGCATGCTTCAGGGCGTTCGACACCGCCTCCTGGCCGATGCGCAGGAGGTTGTTCTCGATGTTGGGGGCCAGCCGTCGGGCCTTGCCCCGCACATTCATGCGGATGGCGCAGTCCGTTCCGCCGCAGAGTTGTTCAGCTACGGTGCGCAACGCTCCGGCCAAGTCGTTTTTCTCGAGTATGTGAGAACGCATATCCCAGATCGACTCCCGGGCCTCGACGAGGCATCGGCGCACGATCTGGTGCGCCGCGGCCAAAAATCGCGCCACGGCCTCCGTTGCGCCGGACTTGGCCGAGTTCTTCGCGAGCTCGAGTTGCATCGAGACTGCGTTCAAATCCTGCGCGAGCGTATCGTGAATCTCGCGGGCCAACCGGTTTCGTTCCGCCAGCATCGCCGCGAATTCCACTTCGGCCAGCTTGCGCGCGTCTTCGCGCTGCTTGATCTGGCGGCGACCGATCGCCGCCACAACAACCAGGGCCAGCAGCATCGCGATCGCGACCGCGATCATCAGGTTCAGCGCCCGGCGCGTCGTGAGCCACGGCGCGGGTCGCAGGATCGTGACATCCCCCGGCGAGCGTAGCCACAGCTGCAGATCGCCCGCCATCCACAATCCGGTGGCGCGCGGGGAGCTCGCCGGCCCCGCGAGACAGATGCCCACGACTCGCAGCAGAGTGCCTTTCTCCCACCTGGCTACGCCGGTAGCCCCCGGGGGTTGCAGCATCCGCGCCTGCACTTCCTGACCTTTCCAATCCAAGAGCAGCAGCAGACCCTCCGGTTCCTGGCGCAGGTCACGAAGCTGGGCGTCGATCTGCACCAGATTCGAATCGAGCCGCGAAATATTTTCCACGTCGTTCAGCGGCTGCGCGACCGGGGCGGGACCGGATTTGGTCTTGCGGAATTCCGCATCGCTCAGACTGGGCGTATACCCGCCGTGATCGGGAAACCCCACCACTTCGACCTCGTCGCCGGGAGCGAGTTTCCCCTTCTGAATCGACGCGATTTGCATCCCTCGGTCGCCGTCGCGGAGCCACAGGGTGTTGCCGTCTTTGTGGCCGGTGACGACGCCCCGCACATGGACCCGGTGGCCGGTGAATCCGCTGCGCGAAAACCGCAACACCTCGCCGAGCGGCTGCACCGGCAGCGCGAAGGGATCAAGCGGCGGCGGCACGATCACTTCGATCATCGCTTCGCCCGCGACCTGAAGATTGGCCCGCACAAACTGGCGGTTCGCGTTGTGCACATTGAAGACCACGCCCTGTAAACGCACCTCGGCGTCTACCAGCCAGCGCGGCGCGACGAGGTCGTTGATTTGCACATCCAGCTTGTCGTCGCCCTGCGCGATCATCACGAGCCAGCGATCGCGAGACGCGCCCCCGGGGCCGCTCGATTCGAGCGCGCCGGCGCGGTCGGCGGGGACGGCCATTCGCTCCGGAAAAAGCGGCGCGTAAGAGCGCACGATTCCCCGGAGACTCACCCACGCGGCATCGAACCCGCCCGCGTTAAGCTCCGCGATCGTCGTCGGCCGCGGCGCGGGTAACGTTCCTGAGCCGATGCGCACGATTCTCTGCGCCTTCACGACGGGCGCAAAGTCGCCCGCGCCGCTGACCCCGGTGACATCCAGTTCGTCGCCGATTTTAAAATCGGCGGGCGCTCGCTGTCTCAGCTCCACATAAATCCCCTCGCCGTGGTCCAGCAGCACGATGGCCGTGCGCTGTGTCGTGATGAGCACGAGCTGGCCGCGTAAGCGCACGGGGCGCGCTTCACCCGCTCCCCGAGTGGTAAGTGAGCGCACGGCGGCGGCCGTCGCCAGCAAAGGATCGGCGGCGCTGTCGTTCACCTGAGCCGCGCAGCACACCGGCCACAGTGGCAGAAGCCGGAGCATAAAACCGCAAATCCGCAGGGGCATACCCCGGAGCGTCACGCCGGCGCCGCCTGCAATGCGACAACAAACCCCGGGCACCGCTCCCGATTGCCGCTCCCGCAGGTTCTTTGCCCTCCGCCGTCCGAAGAACCCGCCGTCGACGAACCCTTCGTCGCCTACCTCTCGGCGGTCGTCTCCCGTGGGAGCAAATTCATTTGCGACTCCCCGCGTGGCGCTTCTCGCTGCCCGCATGCTCTCCCAACTCCCGCGCTGGGTCTGGACCGGCGCTTGGGCGCTCGCGTTCATCGCCGGCATGGTGAACGTCGTCGGCCTGCTCGGGTTCGAGCATCAGGCGATCACCCACCTCACGGGCACGACGTCCCTGCTCAGCGCCGCGATTGGTTCATCCGACGGTGCCGGCGCCCTGCATTTTTTCGCGGTCATCACGGCGTTCGTGACCGGCACCGCCATCAGCGGCTTCATCATCCAGGACTCCACCTTGAAACTCGGCCGTCGCTACGGCGTGGCGCTTTTTCTGGAGTCGATGCTCCTCGCCTTCGCCGTGCCGCTGTTGAATCGCCAAAACCACCTCGGCGACTACCTCGCGTCCTGCGCCTGCGGACTGCAAAACGCCATGGCCAGCACCTACAGCGGCTCCGTGGTGCGCACCACGCACCTCTCCGGCATGTTCACCGATCTCGGCATCTTCCTCGGCCATTCGCTGCGCGGCCTCGCCGTCGATTCCCGTCGGCTCCGGCTGTGTTTTGTCATCATCAGCGGTTTCTTCTTCGGCGGCGTCGCCGGTGCGATTTTGTTTCGTTCCCTCGGCTACGCCACCTTGTTCATCCCCGCCGCGCTCACCGGGCTGGCCGCAGTTGTCTACGCTTTCTATCAACTCCGTCGGCCATCGCCCGGCTCGTAACCTTCCGCCTCCACGAAGCGCTCCCAGATCAACCGGAACGCCGGTGTAAACTCACCCGGATTCGCTCGCATCCACGCCGTTAACGCCGCCGGTGTCATCCATTCGCCCCGGTCAATCTCCTCGGGATGCAGCGAAAACGGTCCTTCGTGCCTTAGCCGATAGACGCGGAGAAATTCCCAACCGGTCTGCGCGCACGCTTCCACCCGCATCACGCGCTCGAGTCGGGCCGGTTCGACCGTCACGCCGATTTCCTCGCCCAACTCGCGCGCCGCCGCCTCGTCGTAATCTTCGCCGCTATCGAGATGCCCCGAGCACGCCGCATCCCAGCACCCGGGCGACATATCCTTCGTCATCGAGCGTTTCTGTAAAAATGTCCGTCCCGCCGCGTCAAACACGAGCACGTGGACCGCCCGGTGCCAGAGCCCGCGCGCATGTACTTCGCGCCGCGCCGCCCGCCCGATCACCGCGTCGTTCGCATCCACCACGTCGAAAAATTCTTCGCCCATCCGCCGACCTTTACTTTGCCCGCTGTTCGTGTCCAGTCATCCGACCGCCCTCCAACCATGCCGAAAATCGAAGTCAACGTCGTCGCCGAGATCCTCAAGAAAAACCATCTCGACCCCAAGCTCCTCCGCCAGGTCATCGAGGAAATGAACCTCGCCGCCCAACCCGAACCCGGCGACGAAGAGAAGCCGCCCGCCGTCAAAAAGCAGTTCGTTGTCCTCGCCAGCGACCCCGACGACCGCCTGCCCAAACACGACTTCGTCGCTTGGATTCTTCAGATTCCCGAGACCGAGAGCGTCGCCACCACCCAAGAGCGCATCTTCCGCGGCGCCTACGACTACAACGCCTCGAAAAAGGGCCGCCTCTATCCCGCCAAGACCGTCGGCGAGGCCCTTGAAAACGTCCCCTCGAAGTTCTTCAAAGAAGCCGAGGTTTGGGTGAAATCGAAGGTGCCCGTCCTCGTCCTGCGGACCGACAACCAGATTCCGAAAGAGTGATTCCACGTGGGCGCGCCCCGCGCCGCCTACGGCTCCAGCCCATATTTCCGCGGATCGAAACCGCGCGCCGTCAGCGCCGCGCTCAGCGCTTTCAGATCGAGCCGCGCGCCCGGCTTGATCGCATTCGCGCCGAACCAGCCTTGGTTCGTCTCCACGACAAACTGCAACCGCTGGTTCCGCGAAGGCAGCGACTTCTCGTCGAACGGATACGCCGGATAGAATTCGGCCAACTGCCCCTCGGGCGTGAAATAGGCGATATCCAGCGGCGTCGGCGTATTCCGCATCCAAAAGCTCATGGGCTGCGGCCGCTCGAAGACAAAGACCATCGCGTCGTCCTTGCCGAGATCGCGCCGCTCCATAAGGCCGCGCTCCAGCTCCTGCGGTCGCACCGCTACCTGCATCCGCAGCGTCTTGCCGCCCAGCCCGATCATGAACCAGTCGGTCGCGGTCTTCGGCTCGGCCTTGGTCGCAGGCTTGGCCGTCGCCGTTTCGGCCTGACCGCAGCCCGTCAACAGCAGCGCCACCGCCACCATCGCGACCCGGACGACGCCCGAAACTGGATTTGCGTTATGCATAGGCCCCGTGGCTAATCACCCGCGTCCCGCAACTCAACTCCTCTCTCCGTGCCCGCATCGTCCCTTCCTGCTCCGCCTCCGCCCTTGCTCTTTGCCGACACCGAGCGCAGCGCCGACGCCCTTTACTTCGGCCGCGTCTCCGTGCCCGACCCGTTCGTCGCCTTCGTCGCCCACGGCAAGAAATACGCCGTCGTCAGTGCGCTCGAGTTCGGCCGCGTCAAACGCGACTCCGCCTTCGACCGCGTTATTCCGCTCGAGCACTACATCGAGAAGGCCAGCGAGGTTTGGCCGCAACGCAAGCCCGGCGCCGCCGAGGTCATCTGCCTCCTCGCCACCGAGCTGAAACAGAAATCGTTCACCGTCCCCGAGGATTTCCCTTCCGGCGTCTACGAGAAACTTTACGAACTCGGCCTCGATCTCACCGTCGCCAGCGGCCCGATCTTCCCGTCCCGCGAGATCAAGACGCCCGCCGAGATCGCCGCCCTTCGCGAGGGTAACCGTTGCAGCGCGATCGGCATCGCCGCCGCCGCGCGCGTCCTTCGCGCCAGCAAGATCAAGGGCCGTTCGCTCGTCTTCGAGGGCAAGCTCCTCACCAGCGAACGCCTGAAGTTTTCCATCGAGTCCGCCTGTCTCGCCGCCGGCTCCGTCTCCGCCAACACCATCGCCGCCGGAGGCGACCAGGCCTGCGATCCGCATGAGCGCGGCTCCGGCCCGCTGCGGCCCGATGAGCTCATCATCGTCGATGTCTTCCCCCGCGTCGCCGCCACCGGCTTCCACGGCGACATGACCCGCACCTTCCTGCGCGGGACCGCCTCCGACGCCCAGCGCGCCCTCGTCGCCGCCGTTCGCGCCGCCCAACTCGCCGCGCTCGGAAAAATCCGCGCCGGGATCACCGGCCGCTCCGTGCACGAGGCTGTTGTCGCCGCCTTTTCCGCCCGCGGCTACGAGACGAAGCACACCGAAAAAGGGTCCACCGGTTTCTTCCACGGCACCGGCCACGGCCTCGGTCTCGCCGTCCATGAGGCCCCCGGTCTCAGCCCGCGCTATGACTCCATCCTCCGCCGCGGCCACGTCGTCACCGTGGAGCCCGGCCTCTATTACCCAGGCTTGGGGGCCTGCCGCATTGAAGATGTCGTCCAAGTCACCGCTTCCGGATCCAACCTCCTCTCCAAAGCGCCCTACACCTGGGAACTCAGATAAGAGAAATCCGGAAATCAGGAACTCAGGAAACAATCCCGCCTTTCTCCTCATGGCGCCAATGCCTCGTCACGCTTCTTTTCCCTTCCTGAATTTCTCCCGGATTTTTTCCGTGTATTCCGTGTGTTCCGTGGGCCACTCCTTCCGTCTCTTGTTCCTGATTCCCTGATTTCCACATTAAAGAAATCCCCCGTTTATCTTCATTCTCGATGCGTGCCCTCCCCGGTCTTCTTAAAAAAATCTCCGCCCTTCGCATTCTCGTGATCGGCGACGTCATGCTCGACCGCTACCTCTGGGGCGACGCCACCCGTATTTCTCCCGAGGCCCCCGTTCCGGTCGTCGACATCACCCGGGAGTCCGTCACCGCCGGCGGCGCCGCCAACGTCGCCCTCAATCTCGC
>JBDNFZ010000097.1:0-2249 GCA_041689555.1 Opitutaceae bacterium
ACGGCGATGTCGCCGGGCCGGCCGCGCTCGCCGAAGACGACCTCATGGCCGGTCAGGCCGGTGTGGATCGTGTCGATCAGTTGCGGGTTGGAAAGCGGTTCCTCGGCCTGCAGGACGGGGCCGGGAGAGAGCCGGCCGTTGGCGTGATCCTGTTTGAGGCGGCGGGTGGCGGGGATGCGGATGATATAGTCGGCACGGGTCGCGCCCTCCGACCATGGCACGGTAAAATAAAAATGGTGGCCGGCGCTCCACGGAATGGGTTCTTGGCCGTGGTTGGTGAGGGCGAATTCGCAGGCCAGCCCGAGCGGCGAGAAGCGATAGGTGACGTCGAAATCGAAGGCGTAGGGGTAGCACGCGCGCACCTCGTCGTTGGTCACCATGCGGGCGGTGAAGCCGGTGGCGTCGAGTCGGGTCACGCGAAACCCGGCCTGGCGGGCGAGCCCGTGCATGGGCATGGCGCGGCGGATGCCGTCGGCGGCGCGCCAATGGTGGATGTCGCCCCGGTCGAAGGTGCGGGCGTTGAAGGGAAACAGCACGGGGTTGCCGCCGCGGGTCTTGTAGAAGTCGTCGTAGTGGGAGAGTTCCGGCCAGTAGACGAGGTCGCGCACGGAGCCGTCGCCGAGGGTGAGGTTCCAGTTCATAAGCCGGGCGCCGGTCTCGGGCAGGGCGAGAAACGTGGATTGGCCGACCCGCCAGCGCGTGAGCGTGCGGCCGAGGTGGGGAATTTTCTCCATGGCCCGAAGAAGCACAGCGGTCGGCGCAGGGAAAGGATTTTTCGCCCCCAGTGAGCGCCGAACGGGCGTTTTTTTGGAAACGGCGCGGGAGGGCTCCATGATTGCGGTGCTTGCATGACGGGTGCGGGGAGTTATGGGTAACGACCCATGCTTTCACGCGGCTTAGTTTTTCTGGCGGCCCTGCTCGCGGCGCCGTTCGCTTCCGCCGAGCCGGCGGCGGTCCCGGCCGAGGTCGCGACTCCGATCGCAACTCTCGAGGCGGCCCTGAAGCGCGTCGTGGTGATTCCGGTGCAGGGCGAGATCGCCTCGCCGGTGCTCTACATTTTGCGGCGGGGCTTGAAACAGGCGATCGACGAGAAGGCCGACGCCGTGGTGCTCGACATGAAGACGCCCGGCGGCGCGCTCGACGTGACGTTCGAGATCATGGAGGCGCTCGGCAAGTTTCCCGGGGAGACGATCACCTACGTGAATAACGAGGCGATCTCCGCCGGGGCGTTCATTTCCGCGATGACGGGGGAGATTTGGTTTGCGCCGGACGGGATCATCGGTGCGGCGGCCCCGGTCATGGGCACGGGTAAGGATGTCGATGCGACTTTGAAGCTCAAAATCGTGAGCTACCTGAAGGCGCGACTGCGCTCGATTTCCGAGGGCAAGGGCTACCGCGGGCAAGTCATCTCCGCAATGGTGGACGCCGACTACGAATTGAAGATCGGCGACAAGGTGCTGAAGGGCAAAGGCGAGCTGCTGTCGTTGACCGCGAGCGAGGCGGCCGCGAGCTACGGAGATCCGGCGCAAGCGCTGCTCTCGGCGGGCACGGCCAAAAAAATCGACGATTTGCTGACGAAGAAATACGGCGCTAACGGCTTTGTGGTCACGCGGCTGGAGATCACTTGGTCCGAGAAACTCGCGGTCATGTTGAACAAGATCGCGCCGATCCTGCTCGGGCTGGGGCTGCTGGCCCTGTTCATCGAGTTTAAGACGCCCGGCTTCGGATTGATGGGCATTTCCGGTTTCCTGTGTCTGGGCATCGTCTTCGGGAGCAGCTACGTCGCCGGCCTCTCCGGGCATGAACCGATTTTGGTCTTTGCGGTCGGATTTTTGTTGGTGGCGGCAGAGATCATTTTCTTTCCGGGCGTGATCGTCGCCGCGTTGGCGGGCTTGCTGATGATGCTCGGCTCGCTCGTTTGGGCGATGGCCGACCTCTGGCCCAACGAGCCGATCACGGTGGCGTGGTCGGGGGATGCGTTTGTCGGGCCGTTGCAAAACCTCGGGCTCGGCATCGCGTTGGCAACCGCGCTCGGGCTGGTCTTGATCCGCTACTTGCCCAGAGGCTGGTTCTGGGATCGTCTTGTGATCGGTTCCGTCATCGGCGGGACGGCGCAGTTTTCCGGCGGAACACCGGAAGCCGACGGAGGCTTGGCGACCCTCGTCGGTGAGCGCGGCGTGGCCGTGACGGCGTTGCGGCCCGGCGGGCAGGTGGAGATCGCCGGCCGGCGTTACGAGGCGGCGGTGGCC
>JBDNFZ010000098.1:0-4137 GCA_041689555.1 Opitutaceae bacterium
GGCGGGCACGAGGCCAACGACCATGTAGAAGGCGGTGGTCTTGCCGGCGCCGTTGCGGCCGAGCAGGCCGACGATCTCGCCGGCGGAAACGCGAAGGCTGACGCCGTCGACGACGGTGCGGGCGCCGAAGGTCTTGACGAGGCCGGCGGTGACGATCTCGGAGCGTCCGGAGGAAGCGGGGGCGGGGGCGCGCATCAGGGTTGCTTGGGCGGTATGGCCGGGGTTTCGGCGGGTGGCGTGGCGAAGACGGGCGAGGATTCCTTGAGTTTGGATTTCTCGAAACCGAGGTCCTTGATCGCGGGCAGGGTGAAGCGGCTGCGACCGGCACCCTCCTCGGGCTCGATGACGGCACGGCGCTCGCCGCGGTAGAGGATCATGCGCGGGCCGTTGGCGGTGTATTCATCTTTGATGCGGATGGTGGGGTAGGGCTCCTCGGGATTTTTGGTGAGGCGGCTAAGGACAACGCGGTCCTCGCCGGGGAAAATCTCGGCGCGGCCGCAGGTGGCCTCGCGGTCGCCTTGGATGATGCGGACGTTGCCCGTGGCGACGAGGGACTTGAAGTAGCCGAACTTGCCGAGGGTAGCCTTGGGGTCGCCGACGCGGGAGGCGACGACCCTGAGGAAATCGCAGGTGAGCCTGAGGTTGTTGCCGGTAACGACGACCTGATCGCGGAAGGTCACGATCGTCTCGGTATCGGTGCTGACCGTCTCGGAAAGGCCGGCGCATTCGATGACGGTGGGCGGCGGGGGCGTGTCCGCGGCGCCGGGTGGCGGTGTCTGCGCCGGCAGGACCAATCCAAAGGTGAGCGCGACGAGCGGGGCGAGAATGGGGCGAAGCGTCATTTGAGGATATCGGGCAACGGCGCGCTGAACGTAATGCGGGTGCGGTGGGCGAGGGAAACTTTTTTGGCGGCGTGATCGTAGGTCCATTGTTCTCCGGTGACTTCGAGGTCGTCGCGCAAGAAGCGGACTTGAGCGGTGCCGCGGACGAGTTTTTCCTCTGGGAAGAAACTGGCGAGTTCGCGGCAGAGGAGGATCGATTCGACCCTGGCGGCGGCGTCGCCGGTGAAGGTGGTGATGTTGAGGTCGATGATGTCGATCTGCGTGGCGTCGACGGTGCGAGCCTCGGAGCCGCGGAGGGTCATGGAGCGATAGCCCTCCTTGGTGAAGAGGGGGAGGCTCCAGTTTTTAGCGACGACGGGCTGGGGAGCGGAGGTGGGATCGGCGGCGGAGATGACGGCTAAAGAGGAAAGGAAAAGCAGGACGAGGGCCTCACGCAGAGGGCGCGGCGGGCGCAAAGGCGCGGAGAGGCTGGCGCATGGCGAACCCTGCGTCCTTGGCGTGAGGCAGGCATTGGGTCGATGGGCCATGAGCTGGAGGACGGGAGCGGAAGAGTGGCCTAGCGGCGAGGTTTGTTCCCACGGCCTGCGAGAATGAGATCGCAGACCTCGCGGACGGCTCCGAGGCCGGCGGCGCGTTTCGTGATGTAGTCGGCGGCGGCGCGGGCCTCGGGCATGGCGCCGGGGACGCTGATGCCGAGGCCGGCGGCGCGGAGGGCGGGGACGTCGATCACATCGTCGCCCATGTAGGCGCAGGCGGAGAGCGGGATGCCGAGGGAGGCGGCGAGTTCGGTGAGGGCGGTGATCTTGTCGATACGGCCTTGGACGAGGTGGGGGATTTTCAGCTCGGTGGCGCGGGCGGCGGTGGCGCCGGAAGCGCGGCCGGAGATCCACGCGAGGGGCAGGCCGGCGTCTCGGAGGCGGGCGAGGCCGAGCCCGTCGAGGACGGAGAAACGCTTGGCCTCGGTGCCGTCGGAGGAGATGAGGACGGTGCCGTCGGTGAGGATGCCGTCGACGTCCATGGCGAAGAGGCGGACGCGGGACCAGGCGGCGCGGGGGATTTTCGTTTTTTGAATTGGGATTTTTGATCGGAGGGGCACGGCGGGGAGGGAGGTTTCGGCGGGGCCTAGTTTTTCCAGTCGGTCCCGGGCATGATCCGGTGCATGAACTCGTCGAAGAGCGGAACGGTGAAGGCGGTGTCGCCGTGGTTGGGGCTCCAGATCATGCCTTTGGAGATGAGCTGGTTTCGCGTGGGACCGAACGAGCTGACGGGCCGCCCGAGGATATCGGCGATGTCGCCGGAGCGATGCGGGCCGGGGCCGAGTTCGCCCATGGCGCGAAGGTAGCGTTTTTCCTGCGGAGTAAGGCGGTCGAAGCGCACGCGGAAAAAGCTTTCGTCCAGAGCGGCGAGGGCCGAGGCGGAGGCGAGTTCGACGTCGGCCTTGGAAATGGGCGAGGCGGCGGCGGTGTCCCAGGCGTGTTTGCCCCATTCTTGAAGGAAATAGGGATACCCTTGGGTTTGGAGGAGAATGAGGGCGAGCGCATCGGGGTCGATGAGCACGGCGTTGTCGCGCGCGGGCTTGGCGATGGCGAGGCGGGCGGCGTCGGGAGCGAGCGGACCGATCTGGGGAAAATCAAAGAGGCGTTCGGCGTATGACTTGGCCTTGCCCATGCGCCCGCGGAGTTGGGGCAGGCCGGCGCCGACCATGATGACCGGTTGGCGGCGCTGGGCGGTGCGATGCAGGGCGGTGATGAGGGCGGCCAGTTCGTTCTCCTCGACGTATTGGAGTTCGTCCACGAAGAGGGCGAGGGCGGTGCCGGCGGTTTCGGCTGCTGCGCCGGCGGCTTCAAGCAGATCCTGAAGGTCGTGCTCGAGGTCGCCGTTGTCGGCGAGACCGGGTTCGGGATCGAAATCGAGGCCGACCTCGATGTCCGCATATTTAACCTTCAGGGCCTTGGCAAAACCGGCGAGACCGCGCAGCGCGCGTTGGGCGAGGGCGCGGGCCTTTTCCTGGCGGGAGAGACGGAGGAGGGCTTGGCGCAACTGCGGGGCGAGCAGGGCGGGCAGGGAGCGCCGCTCCGGGGATTCCACGCGGAGGGTGTGGATGCCGGCGGTCTCGGCATCGTCGCGCATGCGATCAAGAAGGACGGTTTTACCAACGCCGCGGAGGCCGACCATGAGGATGCTTTTGGCCGGGAGACGCAGGCGGGTCCGTTCAAGGGCGATGCGCACGGTCTCGCGCAAGTCGTCGCGCCCGGCGAGTTCGGGCGGCGGGGTGCCGGCACCGGGGGCAAAGGGATTATGGACGGGGTTCACGGGGGGAGGTTGTATTGAAATTAGGAAGATTATGATCGCGTCATAATTTATATAATTTCAGTCAAACTCAGTTTAGAACAAGCTGATTTTCAGCTCGGTGGCGCGGCGGTGGTGGCGCCGGAAACGCGGCCGGAGATCGATGCGAGGGGCAGGGCCGGCGTCGCGGAGGCCGCCGAGGATGGAGAAGCGCTTGGCCTCGGTGCCGTCGGAGGAGATGAGGACGATGCCGTCGGTGAGGATGCCGTCGACGTCCATGGCGAAGAGGCGGATGCGGGACCAGGCGGCGCGGGGGATTTTCGGTATGGAGTCCATGGTCAGTTCTTGCCCTCGAAGACAACTATGTTGCCGCCACCTTGACAGACGACTTCTGCGGTTCCGTCGCTTGCTCGCCACGACTCGTAACCAGACGAAAGGCTTAAAAATTGAAGCTGGATCCCGTCCTCAAAAAATAGGCTTAAGTCCGATGTGAAGTCCGCGACTTGGCAGTCATTGATCTCCTTGTTCTGTGTCTCAATGGCCGCGCGAGCCGCGGCATCGATGGTGCTGGGGCGCCCAAATTTCCGATCGTCGTCTTGAGAGGTGACTACGACACCTTGGAGTGAAATCAGCCGCCAGCTGCCTTCGGTGCATATCTGCAAATTAGACCAGAAACCGAAGAACCAAGTGTAATCCTGTTTTTTGATTTCCGAGAGGCCGGTTCCTGCGAAGCGCCGGAGTAGATGCGGCAGTTGTTTCATGTCCGATGATTCGAAAATCGAAAATCCAGAATCGGAAATCTTCACCCCATCCACTCCGTGATGCGTTCGATGATTTTGTCTTTGGTGGGGCGGAAGGCTTGTTCGAGCTCGGGGGCGAAAGGGACGGGGAGGTCGAGGGAGGCGATGCGGAGCGGGGCGGCTTTCAGGGAAAAGAAATGTTTCTCGGTGAGGCGGGCGACGAGTTCGGCGCCGAAGCCGTGGGTGCGGCGGCCTTCGTGCAACAC
>JBDNFZ010000099.1:0-18818 GCA_041689555.1 Opitutaceae bacterium
AGATTCTTCGGGCCAACGCCAAGGACCGGCCGGTCTTCGCACACGGGTTGGAGCGGCTGGTGCATCCGACGTTGCCGGACCGGCTGGCGGCGGTTTCGGCGGTGAACGCCTCGCCCGGCGTGCTGGCGAAGCCGGGGTTTCTGGTCGTGCTGGAGGACAGGAGTCTGGAGCGGCAGCCGGCGGCGCGGGTGCCGGTGGAAAAACAACGGCTGCTCTGGGCGCTGACGCCGAGCGAACGCGAAGTGGCGCTGTTGATCTGCGAGGGCTGCTCGAACGACGAGGCGGCGCGGCGGTTGAAGAAGAGTCCGCTGACAACGAAGAAACAACTCACGTCGATCTTCGCGAAGTTACAGGTGAAGACGCGCGCGCGGCTGATGGCGCTGCTGCGGTGAAGGGGGAGAGGAGACGGGGAAGGGCGCGGGATTTCGACGCGGAGGACGGGCCCGGAGGTCCCGTCCCTACCTGAGGACTTAGAGATTCCAGCGGAGGCCGAAGGTGGCGGCCCAGTCGGTGTATTCGTTGTAGTCGGGACGGAGGTTTTTGTCGCCGTTGTAGCCGTTGCGGGATTTGTTCAGGGCGTTTTGAATCTCGGCGTAAACCGTGAGATTGCGCCAGACCTTGTAGCTGGCGGTGAGGTCGAGCTCCGTGCTCGGCGATTCGTAACGCGCGAGGGCGAGGGGGTTGTTGGTCGCAAGATCGAAGAGCGTCGTGCTGCGGTGATGCACGGCGGCGCGGAGGCGGAGGCCGCGTTTTTCGTAGTAGGCGCTGACATTGACGATGTCGCGGACTTGGTCGAAGAGCGGGATTTTGGTCCCGGCGAGTTGCGGTAGGCCGGTGTCGAGGGAGGAATCCGAATAGGTGTAGTTGAAGGTGACGCCGAGGCCGTCCAAGGGCGCGGGGAGGAACTTGAGCTGCTGGTCGTAAGCGAACTCAAGGCCGGTGAGCCGGCCGCCGCGCGCGTTGCGCTCCTGGGTGACCTGGACGTTGGGGTCACCCTCGAAGAGCTCGCGTTGGGTGGAGCGATAGACGTTATTTTTGAAATCCTTGTGGAAGAAACCGAGGGTCACATAGCCGACGCTACCGAGGTAGTATTCGGCGGAGAGGTCGTAGTTGCGGGCGGTGACGCGCTTGAGATCGATGTTGCCGCGGCTGACGGTGCCGTTGGTCGTCGAGACGGTGGCGCGGGGGGTGAGCTGGTTGAAGGTGGGGCGGGAAATGGCCTCGGTGTAGGCGGCGCGGAAGACGACGTTCTTCGACTGGTCGAAGCGCAGGTGGAGGCCGGGGGTGACATCGGTGTAGGTGCGCTTGGGGGCGATGGGCACAGGCACGCCGTTCACGACGTTGAAGGTTTTGAAGACGGTGGCGGTGCCCTCGACGCGCACGCCGGTGAGCAAGGTAAATTTGCCCGAGGTAAACTGGGCCTGACCGTAGCCGGCGGCGACGTCCTCGGTGGCCTGGTAGTCGTCGATCCGGCTGTTGAGGGGGTTGCTGGCGAGCGGGGTGAGGAGGCCGCGGGAGATGAGGAGCTCGGCGGTGTCGCGGACTTTTTTCGGGTCGAGGAAGTAACCGTAGTTGTAGCGGCCGTCGGCGGTGGCGCCGTTCTTCGCGCCGTAGTCGGCGAGCATGGAACCGATGTCGGACTGGCCGTTGTAGCCGAGGAGATTCCAGTTGGCGTTGCCGCCGAAGGAGCGCGCGGTGGCGTCGCGGTCGCGGGTCTTGGTGCGGAATTTGCCGCCGGCTTTGAGCCAGGCGGGGAGGCCGGCGAGGGTGAGGGAGCGCTTGAGGTTGAGGGCGCTGTTCCACTCCTCGTCGGTGGAATCGCGGGTGCCGCGCACGAGGCTGTTCATAGCGTAGGCGCTCGCGCCGCCCGGAGTGAGGCGATCGAGGCTGGTGGTGATCTCGGGGAAGCGGACGTTGCCGGGGGTGATGGTGTAGCCGTTGGTGGAGGTGGCGTTGGAGAACTGGGCTTGGAGAGCAGATCTGAGACCGCCGTCGAACTCGCCGCGGTTGTAGCCGACGAGGTAGTCGGCCTGGTATTCGCCGAGGCGGGATTCACCGTCGAGGGCGAGGGTGGCGGTGCTTTGTTTCTCGTCGAAGTCGCGGACCTCTTTGCGGACGGTTTGGTTGCGGGCGGTGAGGCTGGTGTAGGTATCGCCGGTGACGACGGCGGGGGCGGCGAGGTTTGCGGTGGCGGAGTTGATGGGGAAAAAGATCTGCTGGCGCTGGCGGCCGCGGTTGGTCTCGCGGGAATTGTAGCCGGCGTAGAAACGGAGGTTGTGGTCGGCGGCGGGGCGGAACTCGAGGGGGCCGTTGGCCCCGCGGTTGGTCATGTCATCGAAGTAGTGTTGGAGGACGAAGGTATCCATCGAGTAGGGCGGCGGACCGGTCTGGGCGCCGACGCCGCGCCAGCCGGTGGTGCTGTTGCGCTGTTTCACGAAGGCGCGGTTGCGGTAGTTGGCGGAGAGCGAAAGCCCCCACTGATTTTCGGCGCCGAAGAGATCGGAGAAATTCACGGCGGCCTCGCTCGTGGGATTTTTGTAGGGGTAGTTGAAATATTCGGTGAGGAGGGAGGAGAAGCCGAGGGCGGCTTTGACGGAGGCGGTCCGGCCGTTGTGGCTGAAGGCGCTGCGGGTCTTGATGTCGACGGCGCCGCCGAGCGAGTCGGCGTCCTGGTCGGGGCGGAGGGCTTTGGAGACTTCGATCTGGTCGGCGATATCGGAGGAGACGACATCGAGGGGGACGCGGCGGGTGATGCCGTCGAAATCGGTGACGTTGATTCTCATGCCGTTTACGGTGACGGCGTTGAAATCGGCGCTCATGCCGCGGACGGTGACGTAGCGGCCCTCTGAGCCGCCGGTGTCGCGATCGGTCTCGACGGTGACGCCGGGGAGGCGTTTGACGGCGTCGGCGATATTTTTGTCGGGGAACTGTCCGGAGAAATCGGCGGAGACGATGTTGGTGAGATTTTGCGCGGAGCGTTGCTGGTTGAGGGCGCGGGCCTGGCCGTCGCGGGTGCCGCTGACCTTGAAGGCGTCGAGTTGCACGGCATCGGTGCCGAGCACGAGGGCGAGGCGGAGGGGCGGAGCGGGAGGCGCGGCGAGGGTGATGGTCGAGGATTTCGGCGGGAGGCCGAGGTAATCGAGGGCGAGGGTGTAGGTGCCGGCGGGGGCGGAGAAGGTGAACTCGCCGTCGGTATCGGTGGCGGTCTTGAGGGTGAGCGCGGGGGAGATGAGGGTGACGGCGGTGCCGCGCAGGACGGTTTGCGTGGCGGCGTCGCTGACGCGGCCGGTGACCGTGGCGGAGGATTGGGCGGACGCATCCCCGGCAAAGGCGAAGGCAACCAGGGTAGTCAGGACAGAGCGCAGGGGATGAAGGAGACGGTGCATGGTGGGAGCAGTGTAGCAGGAACCATGGCGACTGGCATACCACCTTCGGAGTATTTGCGGGGAGGGCGGAGTGGGTTGGGAGATGGGAGATCGGGGATGGGAGATCGGAGATGGGATAGAGAAACAGGGGGTGGTTGCGGCATCGGACCGCCTGAAGGCGGGACTACAAACTCGGAGGCGTGGGCATGAAAAAGCCCGCGGCTTTTGGGCCGCGGGCTGAGGATCGGCGTCCGCAAGTCGGACGCCCTTCATTGAGGAAATTACCAGTTCCAACGCACGCCGACTTGGGCGCTGAGGTCGCTGTATTCGTTGTAGTCGAGACGGAGGCTTTGCTTGGTGTTGTAGGCGCGGACGGGAGTGTTGAGGACGTTGCTCAGCTCGCCGAAGACCGTCCAGTGGCGCATGAACTTGTAGCTCGCGGTGAGGTCGAGCGTGGTGCTCGGGGCCTGGTAGCGGCTGAGGACGAACGTCGTGGTGTCGACGGAGAAGAACGTCTCGTCGCGGAAGAGCAGCGAGGCGCGGGCGCGGAAGCCGCCGCGGTCGTAGAAAATGCTGGCGTTGATCGTGTGAGGAACCTGGTCGAAGAGCGGGAGTTTGCTCACGCCGGCGACGGGGAAGCCGAGGTCGATCTCGGAATCGGTGTAGGTGTAATTGGCACCGACGCCGAGGCCGTCGAAGGGCGCGGGGAGGAACGTGAGTTGCTGCTCGAAGGCGAACTCGACGCCGCTGAGCGAGGCGCTCTTGGCGTTGCGGGGACGGCTGAGATCGTAGCCGAGCGTGGAGTTGGCGAGGCCGAGGGCGGCGGGGTTGGTGATGATCGAGCGCTCGGTGTAGACATTGTTTTTCATGTCCTTGGCGAAGACGCCGAGGCTGATGAAGCCGCTGCTGCCGACGTAGTATTCGGCGCTGGCGTCGAAGTTGGTGGACGCGACGGTCTTCAGGTTGATGTCGCCGAAAGAAACGGTGGAGGCGCCGTCGTCGATGATGCGGGACGGGTTAAGGCGGCTGAAGGAAGGCCGGGCGAGGCTCCGGGTGACCGAAGCGCGGTAAAGGAGGTTTTTAGCGGCGTCGAAGCGGACGTGGACGCTGGGCAGCACGTGGGATTTGTCGGATTTGCTGCTAAACGGGGTAGCCGAGGTGTAGTCGCCGAAGGCGGGTTCGACGGTGGCGTTGGCGCCGTTGACCTTGATCTCGGCTTGCTCGAGGCGGACGCCGGCGAGACCCGTGATGCGGCCCCAGGTGAACTGGCCCATAGCGTAGGCGGCGTTGACGGTCTCTTTGATATTGCCGGAGCCGGCGAGGGAGCGGAAGCGATTGTCGTCGCGCGTGGCGGGGTTGAGCAAACCGCGGCCCTCAAGGGTGTCGGCGGCGGCGCGGAGCTTCGACGGATCGATGAAGAAGCCGGGAGCGTAGCGGCCGTCGACGGAGCTGCGGGCGAAGTAGTCGGCGAGGATGGGGCCGGTCACGACGTTGCCGGCGGCGTCGGTGAAGCCGGCGGGGGTGAAGCGCCCGGTGGAGAAATAGAAACGGGAGACGTTGTCGGTATCGCGCTCGCGCTCGCTGGACTTCAGGCCGAACTGCCAGAAGCCGCGGCCGCCGGCGAGCTCGGTGGTGAGCTTGCCGTTGAGGGCGGCGGTCCACGTCTCGTCGACGATGAAGCGGGTGCCGCGGTCGAGGGAATTGAGGGAGTAGTTGGCGGGGTTGAAGAGATCGACGGCGCTGGAGAAATTCGGGGTGCGGGCGCCGTTGCTGATGTTGTAGGAGGTGTTGCCGGTGGCGGTGCGGAAGCGGGCGTTGATGTCCTTGGCGGCGTCGCCGTCGAAGTTGCCGCGGTTGAAACCGACGAGGGCGTCGAGGGTGAGGGCGCCGAGGCGGCGGGAGCCGGAGCCGACTACGTTCACGTTGCGCTGGTCCTCGAAGAAGTCGCGGACGTTGCGCTCGACGCGGTTGCCGGAGCGGGTGAAGGAGGTGTAGGTATCGTCGACGAGGGTGGGGGTGCCGACGAAGGAACCGGCGCTGGTGTTGACGACGAGGCGCTGGCGACCGCGGTTGGTCTCGCGGTCGCTGTAACCGAAGTCGAGGCGGAGGCGGGTGTCGGCGTCGGGGCGCCATTCGCCGGTGGTGTTGAAGCCGACCGCGGTGACGTCGTCGAAGAAGTCCTGAAGGATGACGGAGAGAGGGACGAAGCCGGTGACGCCGGGGCCGGACGCCGGGGTGAAGGCGCGGGAGGCCCAGCCGCCGGTGCTGATGCGCTGCTTGACGAAGGCGCGGTCGCGGAGGTTGGCGCCGAAGGAGAGGCCGACCTTGCCGTCGGCGAGGAGCGTGCTGTAGCCGGCGGCGGACTCGATGAGGGGATTCTTGAAGGGGTAGTTGCTGTATTGCGTGAGCAACTCGCTGTAGCCGATGACGCCCTCGACGAAGGCCCAGGTGCCGTCGCGGTCGAAGGGGCTGCGGGTCTTGATGTCGACGGCGCCGCCGATGGAATCGCCGTCTTGGTCGGGCCGGAGGGCCTTGGAAACCTCGATCTGGTCGGCGCTCTTGGCTGAGACGACGTCGAGCGGAACGGCGCGGGAGACGCCCTCGAAGTTGGTGACGGCGACCCTCATGCCGTTGATCGAAACGGCGTTGAAATCGGCGTTCATGCCGCGGACGGTGATGTAGCGGCCCTCGGAGCCGCCGGTGTCGCGGTCGGTCTCGACGGTGACGCCGGGGAGGCGCTTGACGGCGTCGGCGATGGTTTTGTCGGGGAATTGGCCGTTGAGATCGGAAGAGATAATGTTGGTGAGATTCTGGGCGGCGCGCTGCTGGTTGAGGGCGCGGGCCTGGCCGTCGCGCGTGCCGGTGACCTTGAAGGCGTCGAGTTGGACGGCGTCGGAGCCGAGGCTGGCGGCGACGGTCACGGATTGGCCGGCGAGGACCTTCACCGCGACGGTGCCGGAGGGCAGGCCGAGGTAGGAGACGGCGAGGACGTGGTCGCCGGCGGGAAGAGAGAGGGTGAAGTCGCCGTTGACGGAGGAGACGGCGCGGGCGTTGACGGCGGCGACGGTGACCTCGGCGCCGGCGAGGACGGCGCGGGTGGAGGCATCGGTGACGCGACCGTTGACGATGCCGTTGCCGGCGGTCTGGGCGGCGAGGGTGAGGGCGAGGGCAAACCAGGCGAAGAGCCCGGTGAGAAGGCGCGGTAAGGCGCGGGTGACGGCGGACGGACGGGTGTTGGTCATGGTAAAGGTTGGGGAGAGGAAGGCAGTGTGACGGAGAGGTGAACGCGGTGTCGCGACGGTGGGGTAGACTATCAGCCGGGGGCGTGCCCCGTCCATACCACCAAGGTTGTAATCGGGATGCGGAGCGGCAGGATGACGGGGCGTGTTGGCGACGGGCACGCCGGGCCCGGAGGTCCCGGCGCCACCCCGGACGGACGGCTTGTGACTATCGAAACCAAAATAATGAAGACGGAGAAAACCACGCTTTCACCGGCGCTCGCGGCGAAGTTGCACGAGCCGTTGCTGGCGTTGCACGCGGCGATGGAAGTGGAGCCGCTGTGGCGGGCGTTCCAGCGGGTGATGCGGACGGCGTTTCCGGTGCACCGGATGACGCTTTTTTTGGGCCATCTCGGGATGGGCGAGGCGCGGGTGGTTTTGACCGACCCGCCCATCCGGCATCCTGAGGACTGGTATAACGCGCGGGGGAAAACGAACCTGTTTACGCCGTTCATCGCGGCGCACCGGGGGATAAAATTCTACCGGTTCAGCGAAGTGCTGCCGCCGCAGGCGGAGTTTGTGCAGAGCGAGTTTTACCGGAGCTTTGCGGAGCCGGAAGGATGGGACAAAGGCGTCTCGGCGCTTTATTGGGCGCGGCGCGAAGTGACAGCGATGTTCAGCCTGTATCGGGCGCCGGCGCAGCCGGAGTTTACGGCGGCGGAGCTGGCGGTGTTGCAGCATCTGCATCCTTTTGTGGGCATCGCGATCGAGCGCGTGCAGAAGCTGCACACCGAGCGGCTGGCGCGGCGCGGCCTGGAGGAGTTCAACAAGAACATCCCGGTGGGGCTGGTGTTTCTCGATTGGGAGCAGGGGGTGGAGTTTGCGAATCCGGAGGCGCACCGGTTGTGCGCGGAGTGGAATTTCGGCCCGGCGGCGGCGCGGGCGCTGAACCTCCGCGACGCCTTTGTGCTCCCGCCGGCGGTGCTGGCGGCGGCGGCGAGATTGCGGGACCGGGTGCAGGCGCGGGATGCGAAGCAGCTGCAATCGTTGCCCGGCGACGTGGCGCAGGTCGAAGCCGAGGCGGCGACGGGGCTGCGAGCGCAGATCTCGGTGCTCAACAACCCGGCCAGCGCCTTGGCCAAGCCCCGTTTCCTCGTGGTGATCGACGCCCGGCCCGCGGCGCCAGGGGAGCCGGCGGCGGTTACGCCGGAGAACCTGGCGCGGCTTCGCGAGCTCACGCCGCGGGAGCGCGAGATCGCGTTGCTGGTGTGCGAAGGCCACAGCAACGCGGAGGTGGCGCGCCGGTTGAGCAAGAGTGTGCTGACGATCAAGACCCAGTTGAATTCCGTCTTTCGGAAGCTCGGGGTGAGCTCGCGCGCCAAGTTGATGGCCATGCTCCGGTAAGGCGGCGCTCATTCCGGTTCGCGTTCAAGAGGAGCACAAAGGGCCGCGAGGTAGGAGCCTGCTTGCAGGCGAGGCGATTCAGCATGGGGTCAGCCGGTTAGCCGGCACGGGTGAAATCGCCTGCAAGCAGGCTCCTACAAAGAGCCTTTGTTCGGCTTATCTTGTAAGCTAATTGGAGTAGACGCCCCGGGGGACCTCCGGGATGGCGACGGCGGGTGAACAGGAGTTCGGATTGAGGTTGAAAACTAGTCGAAGACCGTCGTGGTTTGGCGTGACGTTCTCCCTTTTGGCGCGTCGATCACCCTATCCCGATACCCCACCCGAATTTTTCCTTCCGCACCCAACCCTCCCCAAAATGAAATCCTGGTCACGCAAAGAATTCCTCAAAGCCTCGCTGATCGGCAGCGGTGCCGCACTCATCGCCGGCCAAACCCGCCTCTTCGGTCAAGTCGCACCGGCTGCCGGCAGCGCCAACGGAGACATCCGCGTGGCGGTGGTCGGCATCAAATCGCAGGGCCGCGGTCACATGCGCGATTACCTGAACAAGCTCCCCGGTGCGCGCCTCGTGGCGATCTGCGACGTGGACTCCGAGGTGTTGGCGGAGCGCGCGGCCGAGTGCGCGAAGGAAGGCGTGAAAGTCGAGACCTACGCCGATTACCGAAAGCTGCTCGAAAACAAAAACATCGACGCCGTCGTGCTCGCGACGCCGAACCACCAGCACTCGCTCCAGACGATCTGGGGGCTGCAGGCGGGCAAGGACGTCTTTGTGGAAAAGCCCCTTTCGCACAACGTCTGGGAAGGTCGCCAAGCCGTCGCCGCCGCGCGCAAATACACGAAGAACATCGTGCAGGCCGGCACCCAGAACCGCTCCTCGCTGGATATCGCGGAGGCCGTGGCCTTCGTGCAGTCGGGCCAACTCGGGAAGATCCAGTCGTCCCGCGGCCTGTGCTACAAATTGCGCGAGAGCATCGGCCGCACGACCGGACCGACGGCGGTGCCGGCCAGTATCGACTATGATCTTTGGACGGGTCCGGCCGACCTCGTGCCGCCGCACCGCAACGGCCCGCGCGGCGGCCCGGTGCATTACGACTGGCACTGGTTCTGGAATTACGGCGGCGGCGACATCACCAACCAGGGCATTCACCAGGTCGACGTCGCGCGCTGGTTCCTCAACGAGCGCGGCCTGCCAAGGTCGGTGATGAGCGTGGGCGGCCGGTTCGGCTACCAAGACGACGCCGAGACGCCGAACACCTTGCTCTCGGTCTTCGACTACCCGACGGCACCGCTGATCTTCGAGGTGCGCGGTCTGCCGATGAAGACGGGCATGAAAGCGATGGACGCCTTCCGCGGCTCGCGCGTCGGCGTGGTGGTTCAATGTGAAAACGGTTACGTGACCGTGAGCGAATCGGGCAACGCCAATATTTTCGACAACGACAACAAGAAGATCAAGGGGCTGGCCAACGGCGGCAACGGCAGCCACCGGGCAAACTTTGTGAAGGCGGTCCAGAGCCGGAAGGTTTTGGTCGGCGTGATCGAAGAGTGCCACTATTCCTCGGCGCTCTGCCATCTCGGCAACCTTTCCTATCTGGTGGGCGCCGAGAAGAGCAACCCCGAGGTCACCGAAGCGATCAAGGCGAGCGCGCCGGCCGCCGAGGCGTTTGGCCGCTTGCTCGACCACCTCAAGATGAACGACGTGGATGTCGCGGGGACGCGCACCGTGCTCGGTCCGCTCCTCACGATCGACGCGAAGACGGAGATGTTCACCGGCGGCGACGCGGCGGTGGTCAAGGCCGCCAACGCGCACCCGCTGCGGAAGCGGGTCGGGCGCGGGGCGTTTGCGATCGCGCAGATGGCTTGAGCCCGGACGAAAGTTTTTTCAATGCAACCACCGCGACGGGCGAAGGCCTGCGCGGTGGTTTTTTTTGAGGAAAACGGCAGGCCCGCGGAAACTGTTCGGCGGGTCTGATACCAGCAGCCAATGAGATCTTTACTTTTCAAGGTAGCGTCGGGACCTCTGGGCCCGACGGGTTTGGTCGGCGGATCCCCTCCAGCCGGGCCCGGAGGTCCCGGCTCTACCTCAGTTCACCCGAAGTCTGAAAATCAATGGCCGCGGGTCTGGGCCGAACTCATGCAGCTGAGAACCGCGAATGGACACGAATGCACGCAAATCTCGGGACGGGTTGATCAGGTTCCGTGGCTCCGTGTTTCTTTGACCATTTGGCGGGTAGCCCGAACCGCTCTCGATCCGAGAGTTTCATTCGCGTCTCTTCGCGTTCATTCGCGGTTCAATCGAATGCTTCCGGCTGAGGCTCGGCCCAAACCTGCGCGAGATGCACGAGGGTTTCGGCGGATTTCACCATGTCCTGCAGGCTGACCCATTCGCGCGGGCTGTGGACCTCGTGCATCCCGCAGAAAAGATTCGGGGTGGGCAGGCCGCGGGCGGTGAGGTTGGAGCCGTCGGTGCCGCCGCGGATGGCCTGCAACCGCGCAGTGAGGCCGGCGCGGCGCATCGCCTCGCGGGCGAAGGCGACTGGGCGCAGATCCTTTTCAAGGCCGTAGCGCAGATTGCGGTATTGCTCCGTCAACGTGAGGTGTAAGCGGGCGCGAGGCTCGGCGGTTCGGAGGCCGGCGGTGATGTGTTCGAGCAGCGCGCGATGGGCGGCGAGTCCGGCGAGTTCGAAATCGCGTAGGATCAGGCGCACCGTGGCCCGCTCGGCGGAACCTTTGATTTCGACCGGATGGATGAAGCCGTCGCGGCCGGCGGTGCGCTCGGGGGAAAATTCGGCGGGCAGCTCGGCGACGAAACGGGCGGCGATGCGGAGGGCGTTGACCATGACATCTTTTGCCCAGCCGGGATGGGCGGCGATGCCGTGGATTTCGAGGAGCGCGGCGTCGGCGTTGAAGGTCTCGTTGTCGATTTCTCCGGGGGATTCTCCGTCGAGGGTGTAGGCGATGTCGGCTCCGAGTTGCGCGAGGTCGAGACGGGCCATGCCGGTCGCGATTTCCTCGTCGGGACTGAAGCAGACGCGGATTTTTCCGTGGGGAATTTCCGGATGCGCGAGGAGATGGCGGGCGGTGGCCATGATGGCCGCGACGCCGGCCTTGTCATCGGCCCCGAGGAGCGTGGTGCCGCTGGCGGTGATGAGATCGTGGCCGAGGGCGGAGCGCAGGTGCGGGGAGTTTTCCAGCGTGAGGATCTGCGTGGAATCGTCGGGCAGCACGATGGGTTGGCCGGCGTAGGCGCGGTGGACGAGGGGCTTGGCGGCGCCGGGAAGATTGGTCGCGGTGTCGACGTGGGCGCACCAGGCGACGGTGGGCACCGGGTGCGGCACGGTGGCGGGAATCGTGGCGAGGACGAAGCCGGCGGGGGTGAGCATGACGTCGGCGGCGCCGAGGGCGGTGAGCTCGGCGACGAGAAGGCGGAGGAGATCCCACTGGCCGGGCGTGCTGGGGACGGTGGGCGAACTCGCGTCGCTGCGGGTGTCGACTTGCACGTAGCGGAGAAAGCGCGCGAGGAGGTCGGCGGAGTCGATGTTCATGGGCGCAGGTTCGACGCGGTCGGGCGGTGCGACAAATTGAAACGGCTCACGCAGGCGCGAAAAAGGCGCAGCGGTCAGGCTGCGCCGGGAGAAGGTGCGGGTCCGCAGGGAGAAGCGGCCCTTTATTTTTTAACGCTGAAATGGACCGAGAACTGGGTGGCCTCCCACGTGATTTTGAGGGTGCCGACGTCGTCGGACTTCTTTTCGAGCGCGAGGGTGAGCTGGTCGACCGGAGCGACGAGCACGCCCTGCGTGAGATCGACGCGGCCGAGATCGCTCTTCTCGTCGACGGGAACGCCCCATTTGCCGATGTTGGTGCTGATCGCGAGTTTGCTGGGACCGGTGGCGGACGGCACGATGTAAAGGGTGTAGGCACCGGCGGGGACGGTCAGGTTGCCGATGACGAGGGCGCGCTGGGTGAGGAGAAGCGTGGCTTCGTCGGCGCCGAGGCGGTCGGCTTTGTCCCAGGCGACGAGGCCGCCCCAGATCTTGCGGGGCTCGCCGGTTTTCGGGTCTTTGGTGTAAGGGCGGCCGTAGGTGACCGAGACGAGCGTGGCGTTGGGGCGCACGCCAAGGCGCGTGAAGACGGATTCGTGGGGGCTGGTGCGTTTCTGTTGGGCGACGAGCGGGGAAGCGACGACGGCGAGGGCGACGCAGGCGAGGAGGAGCGGGGCGAGTTTTTTCATGGGGGCGTAGCGGTCGGGTTGAGGCGGGACGTGGATCGGAAGGCAGATGACACGGGGCGGCGTGCCCGTGTCAAACGATGGGCGTGATTGACGCGGCGGGCGGGCTCGCCCCGGATGGACAAATCATGGCGCGCAGTGTGGTCTTGGCAGGCACGGTGCGGTGCGAGCGTTGTCAGCTCCCGCCGCGCTGGTGCGTGTGCGCGGGGCTCGGTCCGGCGACGGGCGCGTTGCAGGTGGACGTGCTGATGCACCACCGCGAGCAGTGGCGACCGAGCAGCACCGGGAAACTTATCGGGCGCACGGTGGCCGGGGCGCGGACGCATGTCTATCGGCGCGAGGAACCGGTGGCGTGCGAGGCGGTGTTGAGACCGGGGCGGGAACTGTGGGTGCTGCATCCGTTGGGCGAGCCTTTCGAGGCGCTCGCGATGCCGCCGGCGGCGGAAGTGCAGGTGCTGTTGCTGGACGGCAGTTGGGGCGAGGCGGCGGAGATGGCGCGGGCGGTCGAGCCGTGGGGGCGACGCGTGCGGTTGCCCATGGAAGGCAAGAGCCGCTACTGGCTGCGGGAGCAACGCGACGAAGGGAAATTTTCGACGGTGGAGGCGCTGTTGTTTCTGTTGGCGGCGCTCGGCGAGCGCGACGCCGAGGCGCGGCTGCGCCTGCATTTCGAGTTGCACGTCTACGCGAGTTTGCTGGCGCGCGGGCGAAAGTGGCCGGCGGCGGAGTATCTGGACGCTTCGCCGATCAAGACGGCGCTACCGGATTTTTTACGGCAACTCCTGGAGAAGCGACGGGGCGAGCCGCACGCGGCGCGGAAATCACGCGCCGAGCGGCAGGGTGAAACAGAATAGCGCGCCGCGGCCGGCGTGGCTTTGCGCCCAGATGCGGCCGCCGTGGTCCTCGGCGATCTTGCGGCAGATCGAGAGGCCGAGGCCGGTGCCGTGTTCCTTGCCGTGGGTGGCGAACGGCTCGAAAAGTTTCGCGGCGATCTCGGGGGCGATACCCTTGCCGGAGTCCTCGACCTCGATGCGGAGGAAAGCACCGTCGGCGGTGAAACGCAGGGTGATCGCGCCCCCGCGCGGGCCCATGGCATCGACGGCGTTGTTGACGAGATTGTAGAACACGCGCGAAAGGCGCTGCGCGTCGATGCGCACGGCGGCGGCCGGCGGCGGCGCGGGCATTTCTACGCGGCACTTGCGCGGTCCGATCTCGGCGGCGATCTCCTCGGCGAGCGGAGCCATGAAGGCGGCGAAATTCGCGGCGTGGAGCTCGACCTTCTGGCCGCTGGGCCGGGTGAATTCCATCAGTTCCTGGAGCATCGCGGTGATGCGCTTGATCTGGCGTCCGATGGTCTGCTCGGCCCTGACGCGCATTTCGCCGGGGGTGTTTTCGCCGCAGGCGAGCTCGGCGGCGAGGCCGATGACGGCGAGGGGATTCTTGAAGTCGTGGACGATGGTGCCGGCGAAGCGGCCGACGACGGCGAGCCGCTCGGCCTGGAGGATTTCGTCGACGTATTTCTGGTTGAGCGCGCGCATGCGGCGGCTGAATTCCCGGATGAGGTCGAGGGCGAGACGCGGGCGGGCGTCGAGCAGGTGCAACAACGCGTCGCGGCCGAGGAAGCAAACGAGCGTGTCGAGCGCGGCCACGGCGGTGGCGGAGCGGGGGGCGTCGTCGAGCACGGCCATCTCGCCGAAGAAATCGCCCGGACCGACCGCGGCGAGGACGCGGGGCTGGTTGTCGCCGACGACGGCGGTGAGTTCCACGCGACCGGAATGCACGAGGTAGAAGCCGTCGCCGGGTGCGCCGGCCTTGAAGATCACCTCGCCGGCGCGGTAGGCGCGGGATTCGCCGGTGGCGGCGATCTGGGCGAGTTCGGCGCCGAAGGCGCCGGCTGCGGCCGGGAGCGAGGGCGGTGGAGTTTGAGCGGCGATGGGCCGACAGTGGGGAATTGTTCCGGGCCGTAAAGCGGAGACGGAGAATTTCATCAGAAGAGGCGCGGCGGCGATCCTTGGGCCGCGATGGGGCGTTTCGGAGGCGTTGATACGCTAGCAGCCGCTTAAGGATTGAGCGGGGACGCGCCGGCGGGCTTCCTCGGCGGTTTATGGATCTCCTCATGGTTTCCGCGCGTTTGTTATCCGGAGTCCTGGCGATCGCGTTGCTCGGCTTCGCGTCCGCCACACGGCTGAACGCCGCGGACGCGGCGACGAACGGTTTCTCGGCCGAACGCCTGCAACGACTCGACGCAGTGGTGCAGGCTGAGATCGACCAAAAGCGGATGGCGGGCGCGGTGGTTTACATCGCGCGCGACGGGCGGCCGGTGCATTTCCGTGCTTACGGGCAGCAGGAGATCGAGAGCGCCAAGCCGATGCCGACGGATGCGATTTTCCGCATCGCTTCGATGAGCAAAGCGCTGACGACGACGGCGATCATGATGCTCTACGAAGAGGGCAAGTTCATGCTGAAGGACCCGGTGGCGAAGTTCATCCCGGGCTTCGCGAAATCGATGGTGGCCGTCGCGCCGCCGTCCGGATCGCCGGCCGATGTGAAGTTTGTCCTAGTGCCGGCAAAACGACCGATCCAGATCCGCGACCTGCTCACGCACACGGCGGGGCTGACCTACGGCGACGGGCCGGCGGTGGAACTCTACAAAGAAGCGAAGCTGCACGGCTGCTATTTCGCGGACAAAAACGAAACGATCGCCGAAGCGATCGACCGGCTGGCGACGCTGCCGCTGCACGGGCAGCCGGGCGAGGCGTGGCAATACGGTTTCTCGACCGATGTGCTCGGGCGCGTGGTGGAAGTCGCCTCGGGCATCCCGCTGGACAAGTTTTTCCAAGAGCGGATTTTTGGGCCGCTCAAGATGACGGACAGCGGTTTTTTCCTGCCGCCGGAGAAGGCGGCGCGGCTGGCCCCCGTCTATGGTTATGAGAAGGGAGAGCTCACGATGCGCGAGAACTCGGTGAAGACCGACTACCTCCAAGGGCCGAGAAAGTGTTTTTCGGGTGGGGCGGGAGTGCTGGCGACGACGGGCGACTACGTGCGGTTTCTCCAGATGCTGCTCAACGACGGCGAACTCGACGGGGTGCGGCTGCTCGCGCCGAAGACGGTCGCGCTGATGCGCGCGAACCACACCGGGGACAAGTATCGCCGCGACACGAACGCCTTCGGGCTCGGTTTCTGGGTGAACGACGACCCCGGTTTCTACGGCGAGCTCGGCACCGAGGGTGCGTATGGCTGGGGCAGCGCGTATTTCCCGCAGTATCTGGTCGACCCGCAGGAGAAGATCGTGGCGCTCCTGATGACGCAGCTCCGGCCGGCGACCGGCATCGACCTCAACCAGAAGTTCAAGGTGATGATGTATCAGGCGCTGATCGAGCCGCGCGCGGCGAAGTGACCGGGCGCGTTACCGCGCCTATTTTTGCGCGCGGATGGGGACGAGGAGGGCGGCGAGTTCTTTGACGGTCGCAGCGTGGGCGGGATCGGCGGCGAGGTTTTTTGCCTCGGCGGGATCGGCGACTTCGTCGAAGAGCTGGGTGGATTTCACGGCGCCGCCGACGGAGAATTCGGTGTAGCGCCAGCGCGGCGTGCGGACGGAGTAGCCGTCGCCGTCGGCGCCGCGGCGGACTTGGGTGAACGCGGCGGTCTTGACGGAGGCGGCGGGGTCGTTGAGCACAGGCCGGAGGCTGGTGCCGTCGAGATAGTCCGGGGCGGGCAGGCCGGCGAGGTCGGCGAGGGTGGGATAGATGTCCACCATCTCGGTGATCGCTTCGGTCGGTCGGCCGTTGGCTTTGGCGCCGGGGGCGGCGATGATGAGGGGCACGCGCGCGCTGCGTTCGAAGAGACTCTGTTTCTGCCAGAGCCCGTGGTCGCCGAGGTGGTAGCCGTGGTCGCTGGTGAAAACGATGACGGTGTTTTGCCCGAGGCCGAGGCGGTCGAGGGCGTCGATCACGCGGCCGAGCTGGGCGTCCATGTAGGAGATGGAGGCGTGGTAGGCGTGGATGGCCCCGCGGCGAAGCGGGTCGGTGAGTTTGGCCTGCGCGGCGTTGGCGCTGAGATAGGCGGGGGCGGGCGTGCGCGTGCGGTCGTCGTCGCTGAGGGAGGGGAGGGTTATTTTCGCGGTCGGGTAAAGATCGAACCAGGCCTTGGGCGCAACGAAGGGCGTGTGCGGGCGGTAGAAGCCGACGGCGAGGAAGAAGGGGCGGGACTCGCGCTTGAAGCGCTCGAGCAGGCGCACGGCCTCGGTGGCACCGATACCGTCGGTGTGGTCGAGGTCGGTGCCTTCTTCGTCGGCGAGCCAGCTGAGAGTGCCGCCGAACTGACCGCGCTCGAGGGAGAAGATCTTATCGTGCACCTCGCGGTCGAGACCGCGCGGGTTGACCACTTGGTCCCAAGAATAAAAATCGTCGAGGCTGGAGGTGCCGATGTCCGAGGGCACGCCGTAGTGGTAGAGTTTGCCGACGCGGGCGGAGAACCAGCCGTTTTTCTTAAAAAGTTCGGGGAGCGTGACCGTCTGGGGAAGTTTCTCGCGGAGGTGGGGGGAGAGGGTGCGGTTGGGATTGCCGAGGACGCCGGTGGCGTTGGGGCGGCGGCCGGTGAGGAAGGAGGAACGGCTGGGCGAGCAGAGCGGGAACTGGCAGTAGGCGCGGTCGAAGCGGACGCCGCGGGCGGCGAGGCGGTCGATGTTCGGCGTGAGCAGGCCGGCGGCGCCGTAGGCACCGAGGTCGCAGTTGAGATCGTCGGCGACGATGAAGACGACGTTGAGCTTGGGCGCGGCGGGCGCGGCGGCGAACGCGAGGGACGCGGTGAACAGGGTGAGGACGGCGCGCGCGAGGGATCGCCAAGGGCGAAGGGTGGGAAGGGGCATGGCGGAGAGCTTGGAAAGAGCCCGGCCGCCTGCGAGGCGTAAGTGCGGTGTCAGCGACGGAAAGGGCCGCGGCGGTCGTAGACACAGTCGTCGAACGGGAGCAGGCCCTTGCCGTGGTATTCGGCGTAGGTGAAGGCGACGGCAAGATTACGCTGCGGGTCGTCGTAGATCGCGGTGAACGAACCGCCGTAGAAATTACGGCCGCCGCCGGCGGTGCCGAAGACGAGGGAGACTTCGCCGTGGATCTGCGGCTTGTAGGTGACGGTCTCAACGGCTTCGTCATCCCGGGCCTTGGCGGCGAGGGATCTTACGATGACGGGAGGGCGCTGGGCGACGGCGCGGGCGACGAGGCGGTCGAGTTCGGTGCGCTCGAGGGGCGAGAGCGCGGGCAGGCCGGCGGCGGTGCTTTGGTCGGCGCTGCGGCGCGACATGAACGAGCGGGCGAAGGCGACGACATCGCCTTGGCGGGCGACGGTGAGCTCGCGCGCGATCTGGGTATCGAGGGCGACAAGCTGGTCGGGGGAGAGTTTGACGAGGCCGGCGGCGGCGCGCTCGGAGGAACCGAGCCGGGTGGTGAAGCCGGGGGTGTCCTTGGCGCGGGCAGTGGCCGCGAGCAGCCCGAGGGCAAGGGCGGCGCGGGCGAGGCTGCGGAGGAGCGGTGACACGGGGAGTGGGACGCGGGAGGCGGGCGGGAGTTCCGGGGGATTGGCGAGGCGGAGAGATCGGAACACCCCCGTCCTGCGGGCACCCCCTTGGTAGAGGCGATTTCGGAGACGATTATTTTTTCGGCGGAGTGAGGCGGCTGATCCTGATGTTGTTGGACGGGTCTTGGTCGACGATGCCGACGGGCGCGTTCAAGGTCGTGATGTATTTTATCGAGCCGGTGGCCGACAGGGTCTTTTGGTCGACGGATGCGGTGATCACGCCGCTGGCGCCGGCGGCGAGGGCGGGGACGCGGTAGGTGGTGGTGAAACCGTTGGTGTCCACATCGAGCGTGAGGCCGGAGAGGGGTTGGGCACCGCGATTCTGAACGATAAAATCCATGCGCGAGTGGGCGGCGTCGTAGTGGTGGGCGGAGACGGCGGAATCGACGCGGGCGGGGTCGTTGCGGCTCATGGCCCAGCCGAGATTGAGAATGCCGCGGCCGTAGTCGGCGTCGGGGCCCGGGACGCCGGCGTCGCTCGTGGAGGCGGCGATCGCGTCCCAAGCTTGGCGGGCGGTGAGGGCGGGGTTGGCGGACATCACGGCGGCGATGGCGCCGGCGACGAGCGGGGAGGAGGCGGAGGTGCCGTCGACGTAGACGCGCTGTTGGTCGAGCCACGCGGTCTGGACGCCGTAGCCGGGAGCGGAGATCGCGAGTTGGGCGCCGGAGTTGGAGAAGGAGACCTGTTGGCTGACGGCGTCGACGGCGCCGACGGAGACGACGCGGATATCGGCGGCGGGCCAGGCGAGCTGGGCGAGTTGGTCGTTGCCGGCGGCGGCGACGATCACGGCGCCGCGATCCACGGCGTAGGCGATGGCGGCGGAGAGGACGTTGCTCGTGGCGTAACCGCCGAGGCTGATGTTGATGACGCGGGCGCCGGCATCGACGGCGGCGACGATGCCCTGAGCGACGGTGAAGATGTCGCCGAGGCCGTCGTTGTCGGTGACGCGGATGCCGAGAAGATTCGCGGCCGGGGCAACGCCGGGCGCGTCGGCGGAGATGCCGGCGGCGAGGGCGGCGACGCCGGTGCCGTGGCCGGAGG
>JBDNFZ010000100.1:0-3631 GCA_041689555.1 Opitutaceae bacterium
ATGTCTTCCGTTTTGCCGTGCGCCGCGGCGACACCGCCACCCTCGCCCGGCTCAACGACGCCCTCGCCGCCGTCCGCGCCGACGGCACCTTTGATCGGCTCTACTCCCGGTGGATCGGGCCCATCAACCCCCGCCCGCTCCGCTGGGCCGAACTCCGCCCCTACGCCGGCGCCGCCGCCCTTGGACTCCTCCTCCTCGCCCTCGTCATCGGCTGGCAGCGCCACCTCCTGCGCCGCGTCTCGCGCCAGGCGCGGGCGCTGAAGGAAAACGAAGCCCTCTTCCACCGGCTCGTCGACGCCGCCTTCGAGGGTTGGACCATCCATCAGGACGGCATGATGAAGCTCGCCAATTCCACCTACGCCGCGACCTACGGTTACACCGTGGCCGAACTCATCGGCCGCCCGATTCTCGACCTCAGCCCGCCCGAGTCCCACGCGCAGATATCCGCCGCCGTCGCCGAAGGCCGCACCACCCCCTACGAGACCACCGGCCGGAGAAAAGACGGCACGCTCATCCCCCTTGAGATCGTCGGCCAGCCCTGCACCTTCGAAGGCCGGCCCGCGCGCATCGCCGCCGTGCGCGATCTCACCGCCGCCAAGCGCGCCGCCGCCGACCAGCTCGTGCTCAGCAAGCTCGAGTCCACCGGACTCCTCGCCGGCGGCATCGCCCACGATTTTAACAACCTGCTCGCCGTCCAGGTGCCAACCTCGACCTCGCCCTCGACGGCCAGCGCCTCACGCCCGAGGTAGCCGAGTTCATCCAAAGCGCCAAGAACGCCGCCTTCTCCGCCCGCAATCTCACGCAACAGCTCATCACCTTCGCCAAGGGCAGCGCCCCGGTGCGCGCCCCCACCGACCTGCAGGGCCTGCTCGCCCGCGCCGTGCCGCTCGCCCTCGGCGGCGCCAACGTCCGCGCCGAGATCGTCGCCGACGAGGGCCTTTGGCCGGCCGCGGTCGACGCCGGCCAGATCGAGCGCGTCGTCGCCAACCTCGTCACCAACGCCCGCGAGGCCATGCCCACCGGCGGGCTCGTCACCCTGCGCCTCGGAAACTTCACCGCCGACCAGAACTCCGTACCCGGCCTCGCCCCCGGCCGCTACGTGCATCTCCGGGTGGCCGACCGCGGCTACGGCATCCCGCCCGCCGCGATCGCCAAAATCTTCGACCCTTACTTCTCCGCCAAGGAACGCGGGGTCCAAAAGGGCATGGGCCTCGGCCTCACCATCTGCCACTCGATCGTCCAACAACACCACGGCGCCATCACCGTCGAGTCCCGCCCCGGCGACGGCGCCACGTTTGACGTCTACCTGCCCGCGAGCCAGGAGCCCCTCCCGGTTGCCGCTGCCGCGCCGCCCACCCCGGTCTCGCCCGGGCGGATTTTGGTCATGGATGACGAGGAAATCATCCGCGAGACCGTCGCCCGGGGCCTCGAGCTCGCCGGCTACTCCGTCGCGACGGCCAACGACGGCGAGGAAGCCGTCCGCCTCTTCACCGCCGCCCGCGACGCCGGCGCGCCCTTCGCCGCCGTCCTGCTCGACCTGACCGTGCGCGGCGGCCTCGGCGGCGTCGGTGCCCTCCGCGCGCTGCGCGTGATCGACCCCGGCATCAAGGCCGCGGTCATGAGCGGCCACGCGGCCGACTCCGCCCTCGGCGACTACCTCGTCCACGGCTTCCAAGCCGCCCTCGCCAAGCCCTTCGATCTCGCGCAACTCCGCGCGACTGTCGCCCGGCTCTTCCCGGCCTAAGCTGTAGGCCCGACCGCTGGTCGGGCTTGGGTCCGATGCGAAACCGACCAGCGGTCGGTTCTACAGAAAACCTTAAAATCAGTCTGCTGCAGCCATCGGGATCACTTTGACTCGTCGACGACGACGAAGCGGATCGTCCCCGCGCGCCAGAGCCGCACGAGCACCTTCGGGCCCTTGATTTCCTCGCTCAACTTCACCGCCTCGTCGGAATTTTTCACCGCGCGGCGGTCGAGCTCGAGGATGATGTCGCCCTCGCGCAGGCCGGCGCGGGCCGACGGGCTGTCGGGTTCGACACCCGTGATGATCGCGCCCTCGATCCGGCGCGGCAGGTTGAGCTCGGCGCGTTGCTCGGCCGAGATGTCGCCCACACCCACGCCGTTGAGCACGCCGATGTCGTTCCCGCCGGGACCGCCCGCGCCTTCGCCCGGACTGCGCGGCTGACCGGGCCGGGAGGCGAGTTTCACCTTGGCCGCGGCGGACTTGCCGTCGCGGAGATACTCGACCTTGGCCTCGTTGCCGGGTGTGAGCTGCGTGACCGTGAGCTGGAGGTGCCGCGGGTCACGGATCGTCGTGCCTTCGATTTTCGTGATGATGTCGCCGCTCTTCAGCCCCGCCTTGTCCGCCGGAGCGTCGGGTGTCACCTCCACGATCAGGGCGCCTTGCGACACGTTGAACATCGTCGCGAGTTCCGGCTCGAGGGGCTGCGTCTGCACACCGAGGAAGGCGCGGTCCACGCGGCCCGTCTTCACGAGCTGTTCCGCGATGACGCGGGCTTGGTTGATCGGGATGGCGAAGCCCACGCCGTTGAATCCGCCGCCGCGGCTGAGGATCGCGGTGTTGATGCCGATGACGCGGCCGTCGCTGTCGAGGAGCGCCCCGCCGGAGTTACCCGGGTTGATCGCGGCGTCGGTCTGGATGAAATCCTCGTAGGCCTCGATCCGCAGCCCGCCGCGGCTGAGCGCGCTCACGATGCCGCTGCTGACCGATTGGCCGATGCCAAAGGGATTGCCGATCGCAAGCACCGTGTCGCCCACCTCGAGCTGGTCGCTGTCGCCGAGCGTGAGGGCCGGCAGATCGGTCGCGTCGATCTTCACCACGGCGACGTCCGCCGCCGCGTCGCGCCCGATCACGGTCGCCTTGAACTCCCGGCGCGGTTCGCCCCACGCGATCTTCACCTCGTCGGCGTCCTCGATCACGTGGTTGTTCGTTAGAATGTAGCCGTCGGCCGATATGATCACGCCGGAGCCCAATCCCTGCTGCACCGGGCCTTGGCCGCCGCGCCCGCCGCGCCCACCGCGTCCACCCGGCGCACCCGGCTCTTCTTGGTCGGGCACGCCGAAGAACCGCCGAAACTGCGGGTCGTTGAAAAACGGAGACATCTCCGCCTGGGCGCGCGCCCGCTTCGTCGTGAACACATTCACGACGCCCGGCGCAGTCTTTTTGACGATGTTCGAGAAGCTCACGCGGTTGGCGGCGTCGCGGTTGACCGGCTTGGCGTCGAGGATGAGTTTGAGCGGCGGCTTCTCGGGGACCTTGGCCTTCTGCTCGGCGCGGAGCGAGGCGACCGGACCGGCGGCGAGCCCGGCGGTGAGGGCGAATAAAACGGCGAAACGGGAGAAACGCGGATTCATAAATAGAGCGGGAATTGCAACGACGACTCCAAGGGACGAACCGATGCGACTTTGTCCAGCCCGGTCGGTTCCATCGGCGCAACGTGCGAAAGATTCCTCATTAACCTGCCCTGAACCTTGACCGCCCGGCGCCAGCGACTATTGCTCGCCGTTCCATGTCAGACGACACCACTCCCGCCACGCCGGCTCCGGCTCCCGTTTCGATGGATAACCTCGTCGGTCTCGCGAAGCGCCGCGGCTTTATCTTCCAATCGTC
>JBDNFZ010000101.1:0-3106 GCA_041689555.1 Opitutaceae bacterium
AGCGTTTAACCCCTTGCACATGACGAGTCGCAGCCTCGGCCACCGCGCCCCGCTCCTGTGGCTCGTGCTGCCGATGTTCGCGGGGTTGGCCCTGGGACAGGCGCGCGAAATCGCCCCGCCGCTCTGGCTGCTCGGCGGCGCGCTCGCCGCGACCGCTGTCGCCCTCGCGGCAACCGGCCGACCGCGGGTGTGGGCGGCGGCCATCGGTCTTTCGATGGTGCTCGCGGGCGCGGCCGGCTACGGGTTGCACCGGGCCCGCCTACCCGCTTGGGACGCGCTCCCGCCGCGCGAAGCGCGGCTCGCGCTGCGGATCGACCGCACCTTCGTCCCGGTTGATCCGCGCAAGGCGTCCGGCTTGGCGACCGTGGTGCGCGCCGACGGCCATCTGCCGGAACTGGTCGGACAAAAAATCTACTTCTCGCTCACGTTGGGCAAAGGCGACGCCGCGCCGTTGCGGACCACCGTCGTCACGACGGTCGGCGTGCTCACCACGCTGCCGCGCCAGCCGCCGGGCAACACCTTCGACGGCTTTCTGGCCGGTGCCGGCATGAACTTCCGCCTCACGCGCGGCCGCGTGCTCGCGGAGGAGCGTCCCGCGACCGCCTACGCGCAGTTCTGCGCGCGGGCGGCGGCGCGGTTCAAAGCGATCCTCGGCCTCGGCATCGCGGAGAAACGGCCGGAGTCGGCGGGACTGTTGCGCGCGATGATGCTCGGGGAGACGCACGAGTTGAGCGAGGCTCAGCACGAGCTTTTCAAGCAGAGCGGCACGATGCATCTCTTCGCCATCAGCGGGCTCAACATCGCGGTGATCGCGGGCGCGCTGCAGATTCTGCTCCTGCCGCTGAGTCGATGGCCGGTCGTGCGGTTCGCGCTCGGGGCGACGCTGCTTTGGCTGTTCGTCGACATCACCGGGGCGGCTCCCTCGGCGGTGCGGGCGTTTGTGATGGCGGTGTTTTTGCAGGCGGCCTTTGCGCTCTGGAAGCCGGGCAGTGTGTTGGCCGCGCTCGCCGCCTCGGCGTGCGTGGTGCTGGTCATGGCGCCGCTGCAGGTGTTCGGCGCGAGTTTTGTGATGAGCTACGGGATCGTCGCGGCGTTGTTGCTGCTGGGCCTGCCGCTCGGCGAGGCGTGGTCGGCGTGGTGGTCGCCGGCGGCGGATTTGCCGAAGGCCGCCTGGCGCTGGTGGCATCACGCGACCGACACGGCGTGGCGCTGGCTGGCGGCGGCGGTAGCGGTCGGCGCCGCGACGACGCTCGTGGGGCTGCTGACGGGCGTGCATTACTTCGGCCTCCTCACCCCGGGCGCGCTCGTGACCAACCTCGTGCTGATTCCGGCGGCGGTGGTGGTGACGCTGGCGGGTTTTGCGGCGTTGTTGGCCGGGCTCGCGGGCTGGAGTTTCGGCGCGGTGCTGTGCAACCACGCGGCGGCGCTGGTGTTGCTCGGGATCGAGCAGATCGTGGCGTGGAGCGTGCGCGTGCCGGGGGCCTTTGTGCCGGCGAAGTTCGCCGCGAGCTGGGTGGGCCCGGTCGCGCTGGCGGTGCTGGGCGCGGTGCTGCTGGCGGGCTACGCGGCCGACTGGCGACGGCGGAGTTTTTTTTGGGCGCCCTTTGCCTTGGTCGCGGTGGTGCTGCTCCTCGGCGTGCGGTTCGGGTAAATGCCGGATAAAATAGTAAAGCTCGGCTGCGCGGGAACGCGGTTTGAGTTGGTAGTCCCGGCTTCATACCAACGTCCCGTGTAAAACAGATTCATGGGGCGGGGAAAACGCAGAGTGGAACCACGATTGGCCCCAGAGAGACACGAATAAATCCCGCGGAATTCTCGTGCGTCTTTTCTCCGATGGCATGGACGGACCGGGGTGATCGATCAAACCGGCCCGGCTCCAACGGCATTACTCTGCGGTCCTTCCCGGCTCTGCGGTGCAAACTCCGGTTGCGCGCGCTACACTCGACTGCGAATCCGAAACAGAAATTACACCGCAGAGCCGGGAAGGGCCGCAGAGCTGAACCCCGCCAAACTCTGCGCCCTCTCTCGGCTCTACGGTGTGGCCCGACCACTCGACGCCGGATGAGATGGAAGGACGCCTTTCTTCGCCTAAATGGTATGAATTTGACGGGCCGTTGGTATCAGCCGGTCCGGAGGCATGCGGATTCCGGCTGAAGCCGGGGCTACGAACTCGAAACCAATCTGACCGCACTTCCGATTGCACCCGCACGGAGAATACCACGGATGCAATCATGCGCGCCGAGCAGCGTGTGCAGCGGTCATGGCACGCACTCGTCCAAAAGTATTTTCACGCCGGGGCCAGCAAGGCCGACTCGGACCGCGCCAAAACCCGGCAGGCCAAATCGCGCGTGACCGAGGGAAGGCACTCTAGGAATTCCTCGAGCGAGTAGTTCGCCTCCAGGTGATCAAACAGGGCCTTCACCGGAACGCGCGTGCCCTTGAACACCGGAGTGCCCCCCCCCAAAATCTCCGGATCGATGGTGGTTAAATCCGCCGCAGACATGCGGGCGGGCTCTCCGTCAGGCGGGAAAACGCAAGCGAGGTCCGTTCGCCTTGTGTGTCGGTGGTGCATCTGCCGGTAGGCGGTAGGCCGGCGCGCTTGCGGGCGCCCCGGTCGCCGAGCGCTCGCAAGCGAGCGGCCTACAGATGCAGGACTTTGCTCCAGTCGGACACTCCTACCCCGACGGCCGCGCGCCACGGCTTTCCGGTTTGGGTTTGCAACTCGCGGAACCCGTAGGCCGCGAACTCGCTCGCGCTCAAACCGCGCCGGCAATCTGGCGGCCTACGCTTACGGAACCAAACCGGAAAGCCTTGAGCCGCGGGCCACGGGCCCATTTCGCTTCTTTCCCGGCGGGGATTTTCCTGCACGGTGGGGCCTATGAAAAGCGCCTACGAACTCGCCATGGAACGTCTCGACAAGTCTTCGCCGAAAGAGAAGCCGCTTACCCCGGAAAAAAAGGCGCGACTCGCGGAGGTCGATCAGCTCTTTAAAGGGAAGCTCGCCGAGCGGGAGATTTTCCTAAAGCAGCAGCTCAACCAAGCCTACGCCGAGCGGAAGGCCGATGAGGTCGACAAAATCAAGAAACAGTTGGTGAGCGAGCGCGCG
>JBDNFZ010000102.1:0-5441 GCA_041689555.1 Opitutaceae bacterium
GCGATCGTCGCGCGGTAACCGTCGATCCCGCCGCGGGCCGCGGTGATGTTGGCGGCCGTGACGTCGTCGAGGCTGCGCATCGTCCCGAGCATGAGCTTGCCGTCGGCGAACTCGACGGCGGTCGTTTGGGCGGGCTCGACGAAAGAAACCACGTTGGCGCGGGCGGCGAAGTCGGTGAAGACCGGGTGCACCGTGCCCCGGCCGAGGGCGCCGACGTAAGTGACCCGGGCGCCGTGGGCGAGGAGAGCGTTGCCCATGATCGGGCCGTTGCCGCCGAGTTTGTCCATGCGCGGGAAGAACTCGATGTTGGTGCTCTTGCCGGCGGCGCCGAGAATCCGCTGGCCGAACTCGGTAATACTGCCGAACGGCGTGAAATTGTCGCCTTGGCCGGCGCGCTGGGCGACGGCGGTGACGATGGTATCGACGAAACCGTCGAAACCGACGAGGGCGCTCTTGTGGGTCAGGGCGCCGCGGCGATCGCGGAGTTCCTTCAACGTGGAGGTTTTGAAGTCCATAGGGGCGAGGTGAAGCAGGGAAAAATCGGATGCGCGCGGTCGCAAACAGATTCGCCGGGCGCGCCCGGAATTTCCGTTGAACGCGTCTGTCAAACCCGCCAACTCTTGCCGCAATCTCCCATGTTTGCCCTGCTCCCGCCTTCGCCGATCCTCGCCGCCGCCAATCTCATCGAAATTTTCGAACGCTGCGGGTTCGTCGACAAGTGTATCATCGTCGGCCTGTTAATTTTCAGCCTTATCGCCTGGACGATCATGTTTGGAAAACATTTCGAGCTGAAACGCCTCCGGCAGCTTAACCAGAGTTTCGAAATGAGGCTTCGCGACCACAAGACGCTGCTGGACCTGCCGGAATCTTTTCGCAGCAAGCGGGTGATTCCTTACGCCGACCTACTGGCCGACGCGATCGAGAGCTATTGGCGTGCGGCGGCGATCGGCAAAGAGCGGGGCACAGAAAATTCGCGAGCGTGTCTGGAGCACGCGGAAAACGCCATTCAGCGGGCTATCGCCCGGCAAACCCTCCGCTATGAATCCAGTATGATCTTTCTCGCATCGATTGTTTCCGGTGCGCCGTTCATCGGCCTCTTGGGCACGGTTTGGGGCGTCATGACGGCGTTCAGCGCGGTCGCCACGCAGCAGACCGCCGGCATCCAGCAGCTCGCGCCGGGTGTTTCGGGTGCCATGTTGTCGACGATAGCGGGACTCGTCGTGGCGATCCCCTCGGTATTCGGCTACAATTTCCTGCTTGGAAACACCCGCACGATGATCTCCGAGATCGAGAACTACGCCAGTTCGCTCGCCGATCGGCTTGAGTTGGAGTCGAAGTAAGCACTCGCCCCGCCATGGCCCGCAACTTTCGCCGCCACCGGACCTCGAATCCGATCTCCGATCTCAACGTGACCAACCTGATCGACCTCGGGTTTATGCTGTTGATCATCTTTATGGTGGTCGCGGTCTCGACCCAGGAGCAGACGATTCCGATCAAACTGCCGATCGAGTCGAAGAGTGCGCAGACCAAGCCGGACCCGGACGATAAATTCGAGAGCATCACGATCCGCGCCGACGGCACCGTGAACCTTTCGGGTCGGGTCGTGACCATCGCGCAACTGGCGCGCGATCTGACGACGTTTGCGGGTCAGCCCAAGCCGCCGGTGTTTCGCATCCGTATGGACGCGACCACCACCGCGCAACAATTCGTGACGGTGATGGACGAACTCAAGAAGAAGAATCTTCTCAGGGTGATGCTCGATACCCAGATGGGAAACTGAGGCCACGCCCCGCCTGCTTCACGACCTTCCGCACGCCATGTCCGACCGCTCGCCCGCTTTCGCGCTTTCGCTCGTGCTGCACGGCGGCGTGGCGGCGCTGCTGCTCTTTTTCGGCTACACCGCGAGCCGGCAGAACAAGGAGGCTCCGAAGATCTTCGAATTGGTGGCCGGGGCCGGCGACAATTACCTGGCTACCGAGGCGCCGGCTTTGGGGACGCCCGGCGGAATCAAGTTGGACATTCCCGCCCCGCCCAAGTCCGAGCCGAAAGCGGAGCCGGTTCCCGAGCCGCCGGTTGCGCCCGAACCCTCGCCGATCACGCCGGCACCGATCAAAAAGCCCGCGCCGACGCCACCGAAACCCGCGGACAAACCGGTGCCGAGCGAGATTCCTAATTTCAAGAACCAGCTCGTGAAGAAAATTATCCGGGCCGAATCCCAAGCCAAGCGGGAGATCAAGAAAGAGCGGGAGAAGGAGGCGAAGACTTCTAAGGCAGACTTCGATAAGAAGAACAAGCCCAAGGCCACGGCCGCCGCGAACGCACCGAAGCGTGGGCCGGCCAAAGTCGCGAAGATCGACACCGAAGGCATCCTCGAAGGCGTGATCGGCGGCTCGACCAAAAACACCAAGGGCGGCGCGGGCGGAAAAGCACTGGTCGCCGAGGACGGCAGCGCCATGGAAAGGTATTTCGCCCTGCTGAAATCGCGCTTGAAGGAGAATCATGAAAAGCCCTCGGGTTTGAGCGACACGCTGGTCGCCCGCATCGAGTTCTTCGTGGGCGCCGACGGCACGATTTCGCGGGTGCGCATCAGCCGGTCCTCGGGCAGCGAGGAATTTGACCGCACGGTGCGCGAGGCATTTGCCCGCACCAAGTCGATCGGTGCCCGGCCCGACAAGAAAGGGGAGCTCGTCGAGCTTGAGTTCAGGATGCGCGAGGACGACAGCCTCTGACGGTCGGGGATGGAAAGCAAAAGGCCGGAAACCCGAAAGTTTCCGGCCAAATTGGTGGACCCTAGCGGTCTCGAACCGCTGACCTCCTCAATGCCATTGAGGCGCTCTACCAACTGAGCTAAGAGCCCGTTCGCTTGCGCGAGGGGCGAGAGAAATCAAATTTCCCGGGCCTTACGCAAGGAGTTTTTTCCAAATCCCGAAATTCAGACATTCACCGCTCGGAGAGGGGAGGCGCGGGGTCCGGAACCGGGGCGAAGTTTAGTCGGGCGAGCATCTCGCGCCAGTGAACGTCATCAAGCTCGCGGCGGCGGACGGCGCGGTATTCCGTCTCGCCAGCGAAGAAAATAAAGGCGAAGAGCACCGCCGTGAGGTAGGCCTTAAACCAGAAAACCGCGAGCAAGGCCGCGATCACCGCCAGGAACTTGCCGACCGTCGCCGCCCAGAACGTGGCGCGGATGTAGGGCATTCGAATGGCCAGCAGCGCCCGTAAAATCCTGCCGCCGTCCATCGGAAAAACCGGCGCGAGATTGAAGCAGCCCATCAGCAAGTTCCAATGGAGCAAAAGCCCGGCAAACCCCGCCAGATTGGCCTCGAAGTCGCCGAAGCTCCACACAGACCAACCCGCCGGCAAACCCGCGACCAGCCAGAGCAGGCCCGCGATGGCGAAGTTCACCGCCGGACCGGCAAGAGTAATGATGAGCTCGCGCGACGGTTCGCGGGGGATCGACTCAAACTCGGCCATGCCACCGATCGGCATGAGCAAGATCCGGCGCACCCCGATGCCGAAATGCATCGCCGCGAAGCAATGCCCCAATTCGTGCAAGACCACGCACGTGAAGAAAGCCCCCAGGATCGCGACGCTCCACGCGGCGCCCTCGAAGCTGCCGCCCGCACTCCAGCCCTCCCACGCCACGTAGGCGAGCAGGAGCAAAAAGCTGCCGTGAAGGGCGAGTTGGATGCCGCGGATGCGGAACAAGTTTATTGACCAGCCAAGCATGGGGGCTAATCAAAGCCCCTCGGCGACTTTCGCCAGCACCATCGCCCATCACCAACGGGCGCTCCGCCGCCACCATGCCCGATCCAGCCGTAAAACCACCGACTATTCTCGTCATCGATGACGACGCAGAAATCCGCTATTCGCTGACGCGCGTGCTGGGTTCGCGCCGTTACCAGGTAACCGAAGCCGCCAGCGGCGAACAAGGGATCGCCTTGGTCAAGAAAGGGCCGGTGCCCGATCTGGTGTTTCTCGACGTCCGGATGAGCGGCATGGGCGGCATCGAGGCGCTCCAACATATCCGCTCGGCCAATCCGAAGCAGTTGGTCGTGCTCATGACCGCGTTTGGCACCGCGCAGACGGCGATCGAGGCGATGAAATACGGCGCGTTCGACTACGTGATGAAGCCGTTTGACCCGGCCAAGGTCCTCTCGCTGGCGGAAAACGCGCTGAAGGCCCACGCCGACTTGCGCGCGGTCGGCGACTACAAACCCACGATCAACGCCGACGACTATCGCGAGGGCATCGTCGGTGCCTCGCCGGTCATGCAGGATGTTTTCAAGGTCATCGGGCAGGTGACCGCGAGCGATGTCACCGTGATGATCACGGGGGAGAGCGGCACCGGCAAAGAGCTCGTCGCGCGTTCGATTTGGAAGCACAGCCACCGGGCGGGAAAACCCTTTATCGCCGTTAACTGCGCGGCGATCCCCGACAATCTCATCGAGAGCGAGCTCTTCGGTCACGAGAAAGGCTCGTTTACCGGCGCCACCGGCCAGCGGCTGGGCAAGTTCGAGCTCTGCGACGGAGGCACGATCTTTCTCGACGAAATCGGCGACATGGCCCTCGCCACGCAAACGAAGATTCTCCGGTTCTTGCAGCAGGGTGATATCCAGCGCGTCGGCGGCACCGAGACCATCAAGGTCGACGTCCGGATTCTGGCCGCCACGAACAAAGATCTCGAAGAGATGGTGAAGCTTAAAACCTTCCGCGAAGATCTTTATTATCGGCTCAACGTCGTGCGGATTCGTATGCCCGCGCTGCGCGAGCGGGGCGACGACGTTCCGCAGATCGTCGATTTCTGCCTGCAAAACCTGTTCAAGCAGCGCAAGGCGCGGGCGAGCAAGGTCTCGCCCGAAGCGATGGCGGTCCTCGTGCGCTATCGCTGGCCGGGGAATGTGCGGGAGTTGGAAAACGTGATCTACCGCAGCGCGGTCATCTCGCAGGGCGAGGCCATCCTGGTGAAGAACCTTCCGCGTGAGGTGCTCGAAGCGGCGGGGGAGGGGAGCGCTGCGCCCTTTGAACCGATGGCCGCGGCGACGAATCCGCCGGCCCCGGTTCGCGCTGATTCCTCCGCGGCCAAGGAACCGATTCTCACGCTGCAACACGCGCTGGATTTCGTCTACGTGCAGATGGTGCGATCCGGCACCGGCGGTTTGCCCGCGATCGAAGCCGCAATGCGCGCGCGCGCCCTTGCCGAATCCGGTGGCGACGCCGTCAAGGCTGCGGAACTGCTTGGCACCGGCGTTCCCGCCGCCCCGCAGGCTGCGGGGAAACGACCGGCGACAAAAAAGGCCAAACCCTAGCCCGGAAAATTCATACGCGAACGAAAGAATGGGCATGATTCGTGCTTAAGTTATTGGCATGAAGAATCAAACGAAAGCAGCGACTGGCACCCGGCCCGCCACAGACTGTCAGCCCGAAGCGTTCCTGTTTCCCGA
>JBDNFZ010000103.1:0-3402 GCA_041689555.1 Opitutaceae bacterium
AAACCAGGTCGACCTCTTCGACGGCATCGTCCAAGCACTGGCCGCTCAGCCTTGGCTACCGCCGAAACCCCCGCCCGTTTCCCAAGCCCAAGCACCGCCAAACTCACCTCAGGCTAAAGTTGCCGCCTGAGCAGTTACGATAAATTCAATTAATGCACGAACTTTTGCAACGATTGATACTCACTGCGGTCCGCACTAGGGGAGATCGCGTCGCCGGCACCCTTTATATCAAGGCCGATCCCAATATCATCCAAGACGCGCGCGTCGGCAATCTCGTGCGCGGGGCCGGGGGAATCCTCCTGATCTCCACCCTCTTCGCGCTCACGGTCGCCTACTTTCTCCAAGGCCGCATATCCAAGCCCATCACCCTCCTCGCGCGCGCCGCGCGCGATATTGCCGATCAACAGGATTTCTCTGTCCGCGTGCCCCAGTCGTCAACCGACGAGATCGGCACTTTGATCGCCTCGTTCAACTCGATGCTCGCCACGATCCAGCGGCGCTCTGCCGATCTTAACGCCGCCCGCGTCTCCTTGGAAGACGCCAATGCCACCCTTGAAAAAAAGGTCCACGAACGCACCGCCGAGCTTGGCAGCGCGTTGATGACTGCACGGGAGGCCAGCCACGCCAAAAGTTCCTTCCTTGCGAAGATGAGCCACGAACTCCGCACCCCGCTCAACGCGATTATCGGTTACAGCGAGCTGCTTTCCGAGGACAGCGACAGCCCGGCGGTGAAGGATGACCTCAACAAGATTCTCAGCGCCGCCAGGCACCTCCTCGGCTTGATTAACGACGTGCTCGATCTCTCTAAAATCGAGGCGGGCAAGATGGACCTCTACATCGAGCCGCTCGATCTCTGGACCGTGGTCTAGGAAGTCGCCGGTCTCGTCGCCCCCCTTTGCGAAAAGCGCAACAACAAGCTGGTCGTCGTGTGCGACGATGCGATCGGCATGGTCCACGCGGATGCCACGAAACTACGGCAGATCCTGCTGAACCTCCTGAGCAACGCATCAAAGTTTACCGACGCCGGGCAAATCACGATGAAGGCTACCCGCGCACCGTTGGCGGGCGAGGATTGGATCCAGATTGACGTCGTCGACAACGGCATCGGCATGACTCCTGAGGAGTCCGGCCGCCTCTTCCAGGCATTCACCCAGGCCGATGCTTCCACCGCCAGTAAATACGGCGGCACCGGCCTGGGCCTCGCGATCTGCCGCCAGTTCGCCCGCATCATGGGCGGCGATGTCACGATCAAGAGCGAACCGGGCGCAGGCTCGACGTTCACCCTACGGATGCCAGCGCGCGTTCGCCGTCCGAGAGCCGCCGCCAATACCCCTCACGCCTCCGACAACTCCGCCGCTACCCTCGCCAAGGCCTTGCTCGAAGTCTTGGTGATCGACGAAGACGAGAGCGTCCAACGCGCCCTCGGTAAGATTCTCGAGCCCGAGGGCTTCACCGTCATCTCGGCCCGAAGCGGGAAAGAGGGCCTGCGCCTCGCCCGCGAGAAACATCCCCGCATCATCATCCTCGATATCCTGATGCCCGACATGGACGGCTGGTCGGTTCTCAAGGAACTCAAGCAGCATCCCGCGCTTGCCTCGATTCCCGTCGTGCTCCTCACCATGACCGACGACAAGGAAACCGGCTTTGCGCTCGGCGCATCGGCGTTCATCAACAAACCCATCGAACAGGACCAACTCCTCGACGCGATCCGCCACCACAAGGCCTCGGCCGACGGTCGTCACGCGCTCGTCGTCGAGGACGACCCGCACCAGCGCGACCTCGTGCTCCGAATGCTGGAGAAGGAAGGCTGGGAATCCCAGTTCGTCGTCAACGGAGCCGAGGCACTCGCCGCCGTCGCCGCCCGGCAGCCCGCGATCATTTTGCTGGACCTGCTCACGGCGGAAATGGACGGCTTCGAGTTCCTCACCCACCTCCGGGCCAACGCCGATTGGAAACTGATTCCCGTCGTGGTCATCACCTCGATGGACCTCACCAGCGACGTCCGCGCCCGGCTGCAAGGCCGGGTCGACAATATTTTCCAAAAAGGCCGTTACTCCCGCGACAACCTGATCCGGCAGATCCGCGATAGCGTCGGAATCACCACCGCCGACCGCTTGACCCGATCCCCGTTTGGTCTCCGCTAATCGACCCTGCGCTCTTACATGGCAAAAAGCCTTCTCGTCGAAGACAACGAAATGAACCGCGACATGCTCTCCCGCCGCCTCGATCGGAAGGGGTTCATCGTGGAGATTGCCGTGGACGGATCGGCCGGTTTGGCCGCCGCCCGATCCGGCGCGCCCGACCTCATTCTGATGGACATGAGCCTCCCGATCATCGACGGCTGGGAAGCCACCCGCATCCTCAAAGCCGACCCCGCCACCGCCAAGATCCCGGTGATTGCGCTTACGGCGCATGCCATGGCCGAAGACCGCGCCAAAGCGATGGCCGCCGGGTGCGATGATTTCGACACGAAGCCGGTCGAACTGCCACGGCTGCTCGCCAAGATCGCCGCCATGCTTCAGACGCCTCCCGCTTCCCCTGCCCCACCCCAGCCATGACCGATACCCCGCCCGGAGGCTTCCAGCCCTACACGGCCGCGCCGTGGCCCGTCAGCCAAAACAAGCCCGGCGACTCGTTGCCATCCAACGCCAAGGTGAACGATTTCGAGACGCTCTCCAAGCTCCGCCACGCGCTGCGCACACCGCTGAACCAGATCATCGGCTACACGGAGATGTTGATCGAATCGGCCGAGGAACACAATTCGCCCGACCTGCTCCGGGACCTGAAAAAGATCCACACCGCCGGCGGCCAGCTTCTTGCCCTCCTCAACGACGCACTCGCCCCGTGGAAGATCGAGACGGGCAAAATCGACCTGATCGGGATGCGCCAAGAGATGGTCGCGCCCTTGAATTCGGTCATCAGCTTCAGCGAGGAGTGCGCGGCCGACCCGGCGGTAGCCAACTTGCCGGAGGTCGCCAGCGACCTCGGCAAGATCCGCCTGGCAGCCCGCAATCTCTTCGCCCTCATCGAAGGCGAAACCGCGCTCGGCGATATCGCGGGCAACTCCCTCGGCGCCAATCTCGGCAGCGCCGCCGAGGCCATGCTCGGGCCGGCCCCCCCCCCGTCCTCCGTAACCGCCCCGTTTCTTGATTTTCTCGGCGGGGACAAAAGCCCGCTCACCACGGGGCGAATCCTTGTCGTCGACGACGACGCGATGAATCGCGAGATGCTCTCCCGGCGCCTACAGAAAATGGGCTACAAGGTTCGCGAAGCCGACAACGGCAACCACGCGCTCGACGAACTCAAACAGCGTCCGTTCGATCTCGTCCTCCTTGATATCATCATGCCGGTGCTGGACGGATTTCGCACGCTCGAGTTCATGAAGACCGACCCGATGCTCCG
>JBDNFZ010000104.1:0-2118 GCA_041689555.1 Opitutaceae bacterium
CGCCACCTGCGCCGCGAACGTGTTCGGGACGCACGCCCGACTGGGCGAGCCTTTTCCAGAGGTTCATGCAAACCTCCGCGACCCGGGCTAGCACACGGCACTCGGGATTCTTCATTACGGAAGCAACCCCGGTATCGAACCGGTCTCCTATGGCACTCGCGCCGGAGGACTACGCGGTTTTTTGCGACGTCTGTTTCCCTGAACGCCCGGCGCTTCGTAGCGCACCCGCCGGCATCTGTGGGGCCATGGCAAACCGGGGCGACTGCGCGGCGCTTGAGGCAGCGCAGACGCGCGACGTATTCCGTCGCGGGTCTGTGTTATCCTCCAATTCATGCAAACCTCGATCGAATCCATCCCCCATCCAGCGATGGGAATTTTCGTGAGCCTGTGCCTCGTAAGCGCGTTCTTGGCGATTCCCGGTTCCATCTTGGGACTCAATCGAAAGTTAATAATTTTCTACGATAATGACGACCTCAACGGCGCTTGGATTGTGCTCGTTGCATCGGTGGTGTCCCTGATCGCGCTCGCCAGTTTCTATTGGGTCGGCGTGGTGCTTTCGATCGTTAGTCTGTTCATGTTGCTCGTCTCGAGTTTGCAGACGCTTCAGGCCAATAAGTCGGTTTTGAAATGCCTGCTGGCCGTGCCGACCAAATTTGCGGTTCTGGGGTTGGTCGTAGTGTGCGGATTTCTTAGTTTCGGCATTTTCGTCGGCCTTCTGTCGCTCGCGGGGGGAAGATTCAAAGACGGAGCCAAACAGGTTGCGGCCGGCGGAGTCGGTCTGGCGGGCCTCTACTTCTTGAGAAAACTCCTTGCGAAGCTCGTGTGGCACCATTGACCCGATCCCAAATTTCCGCGCAACCCGGTGTTTTCTCCTCGGCCAAAGCAAGGCCCATAAATGCCCACATCATACAAAATCCACGATGACGGGGGGCGTCGTCCTTTTGGACTACGCCGGAAACCAGGCGTCGACTACGAGACGATCCTACGACGGGCCAGCAGAGACGGAATTCTTGCCGAACCGATGGAGATGCTCTGGAAGCCGGACTGTTGCCGCGCGCTGTCGAGCGTCACCGTGTCGCCGCTTCTCGCGGCAATGCTGGGGCGGGGGGAAGTAAACTCCGTCGCGCTTACTCGTCGATTGATCAGCCGGATGATTCCTCCGGATCTGAAAGGGCCCGGCGGGTTGACGGCACTCCATTTCGCCGGCGGTTCCGACAATACGATTATCGCGAAAATTCTTTTGGAGCGCGGGGCCGATCCAACGGCGCTCGTAACGACACCGACCGGGGAATGCTTTTCTACACTTCAATTGGCTGTGCTCAACGCCGACCTCTGCTTGATCTCGATCCTTCGAGGGGCCGGGGTCCCGGTGGACGGTTGGTTTCTCAATTCGCCGGGAGGCCGGGCGGCGGCAGCACTATTTTTGACGAAGGACCGCTTCGCGTTTGAAGCCGCCGTTCCCCGGTTCCCCGATATCCACTACAAGGAACCCGAGCAGAAGTGGTCGTGGATGGAACTTGCGTGTATCGCGGATTCGCCGGCGGCGGTCGCTTGTCTGCTGGCCAATGGTTGGCGGGCCACAACCCACGATCTGGAGCAAGCTGTCCTCTGGTCGCAAGGCATCGCAATCTTGGAGCTTTTGGTTTCAGCGGGCGCCATCGTTTGGACTGTGGGCGAAGGGCCGCTCACGCTGGCCTGCTGCGGCGCCGAGATGAAAAAGGTGCAATGGCTCCTCGACCATGGAGCCAATCCTAACGAAGGCTTGATGGTGGGATGTGCCCTCACGCCGCTCGATATGGTCGATGCTGGCCGGGGGCATGGATCCTCTCCTGAGAAACGTGCCGTCTCGGATCTCATAGGCATGGCAGGCGGAGTCCATGGCCCGAAGAGCGCCTGCCGTCTGCGGTGGTCAGGAAAGGCGGAACAGAAGCCGACGAGAGGATCGCCCCTGTGATCAAGTTGCTGGAGTCGAACTACCGCGACGCCCAACCATTCCATGACCTCCAATGAACTTCTCCGGCTCATCAACAACCAGAAGGCCGAGAACAGTCCTCATGCCTTTCGGGCCGGTGGTGCCGGCATGACGGATTTCAACCGCGTCTATCGCCACCTCCATGC
>JBDNFZ010000105.1:0-4724 GCA_041689555.1 Opitutaceae bacterium
AACCAGCGCCTCCAGTTGGTGGACAAGCGGCCGGGCATCGCCCAGCTCATGGTGCCGCTGTTCCATGAGGACGGCGACATGGTGGATATCTTTCTCGAGGGTCTCGGTGGCGATCGCGTCCGCATCTGCGATTACGGTATGACCCTGATGCGACTCTCCTACGAATACGAGGTGGACACTCCGAACAAGCAGCGGATCCTGACCAAGATTCTCACGGAGAACGGCCTGAAGGATGAGGCTGGCAACCTCTACATCGAGGCCGCGCCGGACGCGCTCTATCCTGCCATCATGCAATTCGCCCAAGCCGTGGCGAAAGTCGGCAGCATGCGGAACTTTAAGCGCGAGATCATTGCCTCACTGTTTTATGAACTGCTGGAGGATTTCACGATGACCAAGCTGCAGGATTTCCGCCCGCAGAAGGCGTTCCTGCCACTGCCCGAACGCGACGATCTGGAGGTGGACTACAGCTTCCCCGTCAATGGCACCAGCCTGTATCTCTTCGGCGTGAAGGACTCCTCCAAGGCCCGCCTGACCACGATCTCGTGCCTGGAGTTCATCCGGCACAAGCTGCCCTTCCGCAGTATCGTGGTGCACGAAGATTTCGACGCCCTGTCCAGAAAGGACCGCTCCCGCCTCACCAGCGCCTGTGACAAGCAGTTCACCAGTTTGGAGGATTTCCGTTCCGGAGCGCGCCAGTTCCTGGAGCGGGAACGGGCTCATTGAAGCCGCCAATTTTTATAACCGCGACTGCCACCTGTCCGACAGGTATACGCTGGTCTGTCTCGCCCAAGTCTGGCTGCTCCTGATGGACCCAGCCGAGTTCACCGGCCTTTTCTTAAGCGCAAGCCAGTCAGGTCGCTTGGACATCCCAGTTTTACTAGAATACTCAAAACGCAAAAGATTACTGGAGAGATTCTTAATCTATACTGACTCGATAACCGCACAAAACGCGATTTCGTGACATTATCGAGTCCTTCATTTTCCCAATGATCGATCCCGAGTGTTTCTGCCTCCCTTGGTTGCAAGCCCAGGCGAAGCGACTGCAAGTCCGCGACAAGGCCCTGCTGGAGCGCTGCATCCACGCCCTCGAGCTGGTGGCCCGCCTGCGCCACGCGGGGCTGGATTTCGTTTTCAAAGGCGGCACCAGCCTCGTCCTCCACCTCCAGCCCATCCGCCGTCTATCCATCGACGTGGACATCACCTGCAACGCCTCCTTGTCCGAAATCGAGCGCGCCCTGCAACAGGTCACCTATCCCGGCCAGCCCTTCAAGGGCTACGCCGCCTGTGGCTATCTCTGAGCAGCACGCCTATCGTCTCCCCGACATGACCACGACCGAGATTCTCGCCCAATTGCCCGCGCTCACGTCGGAAGAACGCGAAAAAATCCGGACCCAACTCGACGCTATCGATTCGGCTATATCAGTTTCCGCTGCGGAAAACGCCTCATCGACGAATGCTTGGTCGCTACCGACAATGCCCCAGCTCCGCGGTTTCTTAGGCCGTCGCTGAAGAGGAGATTCACCAGCGCGCGGTTCTGGCGTGATCGCTTGAAAGAGGACCCGGGCGGCCGCCCGCAGAACAACTCGCCCCGCTCAATACGGCCCGCGGATGTGCGCCCCGACCTCGCGCGCGTAGAACTCCGTCAACTGCGCGTGCAGCTCGGCGCTCAACTTCGGCAGGGCCGCCGCGCGCGTGTTGGCGCGGGCTTGATCCGGGTTCTTCGCGCCCGGAATCAGCACCGAGACGGCGTCGAAATCGAGGCACCAGCGCAGCGCCATCTCCGGCAGCGTCATCCCGGCGGGCACGAGCGGTTTCAGCGCGTCGGCGAGGGCGACGCCCTTTGCGAAAGGCAGGCCGGCGAAGGTCTCGCCCACGTTGAACTTCTGCCCGTCGGCGTTGAAATTCCGATGGTCGTTTTCGGGGAAGGTGGTCGTCGTCGTCATCTTGCCGCCGAGCAGTCCGCTCGCGAGCGGGAGACGCACGATGAGCGCGACGTTTTGCTTTTTCGTCGCCTCGAACAGCGTGGCGATCGGCTTCTGACGGAAAATATTGAAGATGATCTGGAGCGCCGCGAGGTCGGGCTGTCGGAGGCACGTGAGCGCTTCGTCCATCGACTCCACGCTCGCACCAAACGCCCCGATCTTCCCCTCTCGCTGCAGCTCGCGCAACGCCTCGAAAATCTCGCCCCGCGCCATCACCTCGCCCGGCACGCAGTGGAGCTGCGTGAGGTCGAGGCGCTCGACGCCGAGCCGTTTCAGCGACGCCTCGGTGTGCAGCCGCACGCCGGCGCGCAAGAAATTTTCCGGCCAACCCGGCGGGCTGAAGCGCCCGAGCTTCGTCGCCACGAAAACCTTCCCGCTCTCGGCGCCGAGTTCCTTCAGAAACTGCCCGATGAACGTCTCGCTGCGCCCCATGCCGTAAACGTCGGCCGTGTCGAAGAACGTCGTGCCCGCGTCATACGCCGCGCGCAGGGTCGCCATCGCGGTCGCGTCGGAGACGTCGCCCCAACTCGCGCCGAGTTGCCACGTGCCGAGACCGATCTCGCCGACCGCGCGGTCGTTCTTCCCGAAGATTCTGGAGTTCATCGCCGTCCACCGTGCGCCGCTCTGCCGCTCTGGCAAGCCCCACACTCTCACCGCAGCACCGCATCCCCAATTCTCCGGTTTGGCTTTGCAAGTGTGGGCCAGCCCGCTTGCGGGCGCGGTTTGTCACGCGCAACGGCGCTGGCCTAAAGCCGAGCGGTTTGTGAAATCAAACCGGAGAACCGTGACCGCACCCCCACACACCTCTCGCCTCCGAACCCCCGACCGCCTCGATTTTTCCGCAAACGCCAAAAACCAAGTGTCACGTAATACGTGACACTTTTTTTGAACCTGCTAGAGAGACATCATGGAACGATTCTTACCCGTCAGCCTGGAAAGACCCGCCGACCTCGCAGTTTCTTTGGCCGAAATGGCCGTGAACACCGCTCGCCAAAAAGCCAAGACCCTGCTCCGCGCCAAACGCGCTTCCCGGGGCCAAACCCTGCACCCGGGCATCGATACGCCCCTCTGGAACGAATTGTCCGCCGCCGTCGAGAAACAGCTCAAACACTACGGCGAGAAAGCCAAGTTGGGCCGCCTTCTCGGCCTGCCGCGCCAACGCATTTACGAGCTCCTCAACTCCCGGAGCCACATGCCCGATGCCGAGCGCACCCTTCTGTTGCTCACTTGGCTTCACGCGCGCCGCCGAGGCCTCGATCCCGCCTGAAATCTCCGCAGAAAACCGAAAAAAACCCACGGTTTTATAAACGGAAAGTGTCACGTAATACGTGACACTTTTCGGATCCGAGTTTTTGCCTGTGGCCCATTCCCGGGAGATTAGGCCGTGGGCGCACTCCGGTCTGCCCCCCGCCGGATGATGCGCTTGTCGCCCGCATTGCGACTCGGTCATGACGCGCTTTTACCCACGAAAGTCTCGCGCCCGCGCGTCGCGCGCACCACCTCTACACAGAGTCCACCCCAAAAAACTCCACGCTCGTGCAAGCCCTCGTCCTCACCGCCCCTTCCCACCTCGAGTATACCGCCTTCCCCGAACCCGTCCCCGCCGACGACGAGGTCCTGCTCCGCATCCGCGCCTGCGGCATCTGCGGCAGCGATATCCACGGCTGGGACGGCTCCACCGGCCGCCGCCGCCCGCCCCTCATCATGGGCCATGAGGCCTCCGGAGAGATCGTCGCCGTCGGCCCGCGCGTCGAACGCTGGCGCGTCGGCGACCGCGTGACCTTCGACTCGACGATCTCCTGCGGCACCTGCGCCTATTGCCAATCCGGCGAGGTCAATCTTTGCGACAGCCGCCGCGTCGTCGGCGTCGCTCCCGCCGAGTATCGCCAGCACGGCGCCTTCGCCGAACTCCTCGCCCTGCCCGCGCGCATTCTTTACCGCCTGCCCGATAACCTCACCTTCGAGCAGGCCGCCATGATCGAGCCGGTCTCCATCGCGATCCACGCCGTCCAACGCGTGCGCCTCGCGCCCAATACCACCGCCGTCGTCGTCGGCGCGGGCATGATCGGGCTCTTCGTGATCCAAGCGCTCCGCTGGGCCGGCGCGACCCGCATCATCGCCGCCGATCTCGCCGACAACCGCCTCGCCCTCGCCCGCGAGCTCGGTGCCACCGACATCCTGCGCTCCGATCTCTGCGATGTCCCCGCCGAGGTGGCCAAGCTCACGGGCGGCTGCGGGGCCGATGTCGCCCTCGAGGTCGTCGGCGTCTCCGCCACGCTCAATCTCGCCATCGCTTCGGTTCGCCGTGGAGGTTCCGTCGTCCTTGTCGGCAACCTCGCGCCGAAAACCGATTTCCCGCTACAAGCCGTCGTCACCCGCGAGCTCACGCTTTACGGCACCTGCGGTTCCGCCGGCGAATATCCGCTCTGCCTCGACCTCATCTCGCGCGGAGTAATTCGCGTGGAGCCCATGATCAGCGCCGTCGCCCCGCTCGCCGAAGGTGCCGCCTGGTTTGAAAAGCTCTCCGCCAAGGACGGCGCGAAGTTCATGAAGGTCATTCTCAAGCCCTCCGCCGAAGCATGAAGCCGAGAGCTGAGAGCTCTAGAGCTGAGAGCCCAAGCCTTTGAACGCAGACCCGTCCACCCACGCCGCTTCAACCCCTATAACTCTTAATTCTCAACTCTCAGCTCTTAGCTCTCAGCTTTCCACTTTCCGCCCCGATCCCATGAACCTCCCCGCGAC
>JBDNFZ010000106.1:0-1996 GCA_041689555.1 Opitutaceae bacterium
GCCGGGGATGAGGACGACGGTCGGGTTCGGGTCGCGCATCGCGGGCGAGTTCGCGTGTTTGCACTTCGCATAGTAGGCGGCGTAGTCGGCGCGGTAGGCCTCGAGGCCGGCGGCGAGTTTCTTCTTCAAAGTCGCGACGTCCTCGGCCTGCGGGTTCCAATCGACGTAGAGCGGCTTGATCTTCGTGCGGAGGAAATGATCGGGGCAGCTCGTGCCGAGCTCGGCAAGGCGGGCGGCGTCCTTGGAGTTCACAAAGCGCAGAATCTTTTCGTCGTCCTGCACGGTGCCGATGAAGCGCTTGGCTTTCGAAACCTGACCGCGGAACCACGGAAGGATGGCGGCAAACGTCGCGCGGCGCTGCTCGGGCGTGAGCGTGGCGTATTTCGCCCCGCCGAACGCGGCGGCGTCGCCACCTTTGGCGGCGTATTTCGCGTCGATGAACGCCGAGGCTTTTTCGATGCAGTCGAGCGTGTAAGCGTAGCAGGCTTTTTCGTCGTCGTTCCACGAGATGAAGCCGTGCTGGCCCATCATGATGGACTTCGCCTTCGGGTTCTTCTGCACGATGGCCTGCATCGCGAGGCCGAGCTCGAAGCCGGGACGCATCCACGGCACATAGGCCATCTCGCCGCCGAAGATTTCCTGCGTGAGCTTTTCGCAATGCTTCGAGGCGGCGATCGCGATGATCGCATTCGGGTGCATGTGATCGACAAACTTCGCCGGGATGAAGCTGTGCAGCGGCGTGTCGATCGAGGAGGCGCGGGGATTGAGGTTGAAGGTGGCGTGACTGGCCATGCCGACCATCTCGTCTTCGGCGGCGGACTTAAGGCCCTTATCGGCGCGACCGAGATAGAGCGCCTGCATGCCGAGCAGTTTTTCCTGATAGAGGGAGGAGAAGTTCTCGCGCGTGCTGGTGCGAAGGTCGCCGCCGGAGCCCTTGACCCAAAGCACTTCGACGGACGCGCCGGTGAGCGGGTCTTTTTCCACGACCTTGGACGACGTGTTGCCGCCGCCGGTGTTGGTGATCCGCTGGTCGCCACCGAGGATGTTGGAGCGGTAGGCAAGGCGCCCGACAGGATCGAGGGCGGCGGCTTTGGCGTCGTCCCAAGCGTGGTTCACGAATTTATAGGATTTCATGGAGGTTTTGGAAAAGAGTTTCTGGCGTTAGCGAAGACCGAGCATTTTTTCGCGGTAAAGTTCATCGGGCCGTCCTGCGATGCGCGCGGCGACGGCAGCAGAAAGAAAGCGGGGCGCGCCCAGCGCCACCCCGCCCGCGTAGATCTCGGCCGCCTTGACCGCCATCAGCGTCGCGGCCGTCACCGCCTCGGGCGTGCCGCCGAGCGCGATCAGCCCGTGGTTCTCCAAGAGAATCACGCGCGGCGCGCGGCCGATCCGCTTCACGTAGGCGACGACCGCACGGCGGATCGCCTGCGCGAGTTTCAGCCCCGGATCGACGTAGGGCACGAGGACAAACTCCGCGCCGCAGCACACGATCTCGTCCGGGCAGAGCCGCCGCGTCGCGAAAGTGCGTGCGTGCTTCGTGCAGAGAATGCTGTTTACCGCCACCGGATGGGTGTGGCCGACAAAGTTTACGCCGGGCAACGTGAGCAGCCAGGCGTGAAACATCGCCTCGACCGAGGGCTTTTTCGCGGTCGCATCGACCTGCGCCGCTACCAGCCGCTCATCGACGTCGGTGTCGGCGAGCCCCTTCGCATCGAGCAACGAAATCAGCGGCGATAGGCGGCACTCCGTGACCCCGGCGGACGCGAGCGTCGCGAGGTTGGAGCCGCTGGCTTTGACGATAAACGTATCCGCCGAGACGCGCGCCGAGGCATTGCCCTCGCCCAAGATCGCCAGCTTCCGATCCTCACGGCCGAGCTGATGAGAGAGGTCGAGCAGGCGCGCGATCAGGTCGGGCGAGGTTTTTACCGCAGGACTGGCTGGCATGGAGAAAACAGCCAATTGAGAGATTATGCCAGATTCCACCAAAATCTCTCAA
>JBDNFZ010000107.1:0-4756 GCA_041689555.1 Opitutaceae bacterium
ATCCCCCCTTTTCCATGGCGCGCAAAAAACTCCCGCTCTTCAACGTCGCCCTCGCGATCATCGCGATGGCCGCGCTCGGCGGCGGCTGGTTCGTCTGGGATCGCGCCCGCGCGGCGACGGCGGCCGAGCGGGAACTCGCCCGCCTGCGGGCCGAACTTCAGGCGGTGGCCGACGCCGTCCCGGCGCCTTCGCGCGAGACCGCCGCCGAAATCGAGGCCGACCTCGCGCGGGCCCGGCGCGCCCTCGCCACGATGCAGGCCGAGTTGCGGGGGCGCGGCCCGACGGCCGCCCGCCTCTCCGCGCTCAAGCCCCCCGGCGCCCGCACCGATGCGTTTTTTGACCTCGCCACCTTCGTCGAGCGCAGCCGCGCGACGGCGCAAAAACAGGGTGTCGCGATCTCGCCGGCGGCGATGTATTTTGGTTTTTCCCTTTATGCCAACGAGGGTCCCGAGGCGGCGTTGATCGATCCGGTTTTCCGCCAGCGCCTCGCGGCCGATTACCTCGTCGGCGCGCTGTTCTCCGCCCGGCCCCGGGCCGTGCTCGCCGTCGAACGCGAACGCCCCCTCACCGCCGCGGAACGCAAAACCCGCGCCGAGGATCTCGCCGCCGCCATCGCCCTCGCGGCCGCCGACCCGGCGGCGGTCGTCTCTCCCCCGGCGATGGCGAGCTCGGCCTCGATTTCACCCGATTATTTTGATCTCGATCCGCGCTTCACGGTGCCGAATCCGGAGCTGGTCCAGGTCAGTGCGTTCCGCCTGATCTTCACCGGTCCGACCGCCGCGTTGCGCGCCTTGCTCAATCAACTCGCGACCTTCGAGCTGCCGGTGATCGTGCGGACCGTCGAGGTCGAGCCCGCGACGGGCGACGATCTCTTGGCCGCCGGTGAGGAAGCCGCCGCACTCCCGGCCGCCGTGCCCGCGTCGACCGTGTTGATCGCGTCGGTCCAGCGCCCCGCGCCGGGAAACCGGGGCGGCACGCTCGCCCCGCTGGTGCCGAAGTCGGTCTCCAAGTTTACCGTCACCGTCGAGTTCGTCGAACTCGTGCCCCCGGCCGCCGTCGCATCCGCCACCCCGTGAGCCATCCCGTCAATTCCAGGTCATTGCTCCTCGCCGCCGCCGCGCTCGTCGTGGTTTCCACCGGGGTCTTCGGTGCCCTCGCTTGGCGCCTGCACGGCGCCGCGCCGGTCGGGCGTCCGGCGTTGAGCGCTCCACCCTACGCGGCCGCTGCCCTCGAACCGCCTGCGGTAAAACCCACCGCGTGGTCCGCCCCGGTGGCGCAGGCCCGCGGCCGCGATTGGCTCTACGATGTGTTTACGCCGCCGGAGATTTTCTACAACCCGCGCACCCGCCAGTTCGCCGTTTCCGCCGCCACCGTCGGCGCCACCAGTGTGCTCGACGAACCCTTCGGTCTCGAGTTGGCCAGCGTGCGGCCCGAGCCGTTTCGCCTGCAACTGATCGGGTTCGTCGGCGGGGCGGGGGAGCGGGCCCGGGGAATTTTCGAGAACCGGGTCAGCGGCGAGGTCTTTCTCGCCTCCGCCGGCCACCGCGTCGCCGACCTCGGGCTGTCGATCCGGAGCTTTGCGGTCGGCCCGGAGACCGTGGCGATTCCCGAGAGCATGACGTTTCAACAGCAGGTCGCACGCGCCGTGATCCGCGACGCCCGCTCCAACCGGGATGTCGCGCTCACGCAGCGGGAACGTCGTTTCACCGGCAATGTTTTCGCCTTCGTCGTCCTCGGCGACGAGACCGCCAACCGCGAAGTCCGCCCCGGCGACACCCTCGCGTTCGGCCCCGCGAGCTACCGTATCGAAAAGATCATCGCCGATCCTGCGGGCATCGAGGTCACCAAGACCTCGCCCGATCTTGACGCGCCCCAGCGTCGCACGCTTCCCGTCCGCTTCGACCCCAACGACACCGCCCCCGGCACGCCCTGAATTCCCTTTCCCTTCCGCTATGAAATCCAAGCTCTTCACCCCGCCGCTCCTCGCCCTGCTTGCTATCGTGACGGTCGTCACGCTTGTCGCGCCGGCCGGCCAACTCTTCGCGCAGGGGGCCGCCGAGGATCGCAAGATCCGGCTGATGGCCGAGGTGCTCCGGCTCCGCGACGTCCGCGATTTCACCGGCGCCGAGGCCAAGTTAGCCGAGCTCGCCGCCATCGTCCCGAACGACGCCTCCGTCGCCCGCCTGCGGAACGAGATCACCGCCGCCGCCCGCGCCGCCGCCGAAGCCGCCGCCCGTCCGGCCCCCGTCGTGGCTGCCGCCCCTCTCGCGATTACCGCTCCCGCCTCCGTTTCCGCCGACCGCCCGGCGATGATCGATGTGAAAATTCCCAACGCCGCCCCGCGCGGTGCCGCCAATCCCGCCGCCGAGGCCGCCGCCGCCGAGGCCGAGGCCGATGCCTTGGTCGCCGCCGAGTCGGCCCGCATCTCCGCCGCGCTCGAGGTTGCCCAAGCGCAACGGATCGCCGCCCGGACGCAGGCGCAGGACGGTCAGTTCAACGAAGCGCTCGGCACGCTCGACTCCGCGCTCGCCGGTTTGCCGATGAATTCGCTGACCCGGAAGACCATCGCCGAAGTTCGCCGTGACAAGGCCGGCGTGCTCTACGACCAAGCCGAGTCCCTGCTCGACCGCGGCGAAACCGCCGGAGCGCGCACCGCGCTCGCCGCCGCCGCCGAGCTCGAGCCCGGCAGCGCCCGCGGCGCCGGCCTCAGCCGCCAGTTGGCCCGCCCCGAAAACAAGGGCGCCAAGGTCGTGATCTTCGACGGCGCCCAAGCCGATTCCGGTTTTGCCGCCGAGCGCGCCGCCATCGAACAACTCATCGCCAAGGGCCGCGCCCAGTATGTCGCCGGCGACACCGACGGCGCGCAAAGCACCTTCCGCTCCGTCGAGGCCCAGGCCCCCGACAACACCGTCGCCAAGGGTTTCCTCCTCCGCATCGCCCAGGAAAAAGCCGAGATGGGCGCCCTCAACCGCGAGAAGACCCGCACCCAACTTCTCGAGGAAGTCGCGAAGGGTTGGCAGCGTCCCGGGATTTATCAGGAGCGCGCCCGCGACGATGCCACCGCCGCCGCCGCCGCGCCGTTGCAGAATAAACTCAACGCCATCGTGCTTCCCAGCGTCAGCTTCACCCGCGCCGAGATCGGCCAGGTCGTCGCCGCGCTCAGCGCCGCCTCCGAGGAGTTCGACAATACCGGCATCGGTCCCAAGGGCGCCAACATCGTCCTCATCGACCCCTCGAACAAGAACCCCACCGTCACCCTCTCGCTCCGCAACGCCACCTTGAAGCGCGTGCTCGATTTCGTGACCGAGTCCGCCGGCTACCAATACGAGGTGCAGGCCGATGCCGTCGTCGTCCGCCCCGGTGGCGAGACCAGCTCGCTCGAGACCGCCTTCTTCCCCATTACCCGCGCCACCGTCCTCCGCATGACCGGCATCGGCGGCGGCAAGGCCGACGCGCCTGCGGGCGGCGCCGAGGGCGCCGTCTCCGGCGGCGAGGCCGGCTCGATGAAAGGCTTCCTCCAGCAGGCCGGTGTAAGCTTCACCGTCGAGGGCAGCAGCCTCGCCTACGACGGCTCCGCGATCATCGTCACCCAGAGTGCCCGCAACATCGAGCGCATCCGCAACATCCTCTCCCGTTACAACGACGTCCGCCAAGTCGAGATCGAGTCCAAGTTCATGGAGGTCCAGGAAGGCGCCCTTGAGGAACTCGGCGTGAAGTGGAACGTCTCCCGGCGCGGCGTCGCCCAGGTCAACCCCACCACCGGCGCCCCCATCCTCGACGCCAACGGCCGCCAAGTCTTCGTCCCGCGCGAAACCTACGCCACCGACAACGTCAACCGCTCCCTCACCGGCGCGTTCCCGAGCACGTCCAACAGCAATCAGCTCACGATCAGTTCCACCGCCGCCAGCGGCGGTCCCAATCTCACGGTGCCGATCGCCCCCGCGACGATTCCCGGCGGCGTGTCCCTCGGCGCCACCGCCGCCGCCCTCGCCAACATCCCCGGCTTCGTCGGCGAGTTCGACGTCACCGCCGCCATCCGCGCCCTCTCCCAGAGACAGGGCAGCGATCTCCTCAGCTCGCCCAAGGTCACCGTCCTCTCCGGCAACCCCGCCAACATCGTCGTCGCCCAGGAAATGCGCTACCCGCAGAGCTACGGTGAAATTCAGAGCCAAGTCGGCTCCTCCACCGGCACCGGCACGGGCGGCGCGGGCGTCACGATCACCGCCGGCACGCCGCAGGAGTTCACCTCCCGCAACGTCGGCGTCGAGATGAAGGTCACGCCCACCGTCGAGGAGGACGGCTACTCCATCAGCCTCGATCTCAACCCCAGGGTCACCGAGTTCGAGGGCTTCGTCGAATACGGCGGCCCCAGCATCGCCATCTCCTCCGGGACCACCGTCACCGTGCCCCCCGGTTTTTATCAGCCCATCTTCTCCGTGCGCGAGATCACCACCAAGGTCACGATCTGGGACGGCGCGACCCTCGTCATGGGCGGCCTCACCCGTGAGGAAGTGAAGAAGGTCAACGACAAGGTCCCGTTCTTCGGCGACCTTCCGCTCGTCGGCCGGCTCTTCCGCTCCAAGGGCGAGAGCTCCCAAAAGCGCAATCTCCTCATCTTCGTCACCGCCAATCTCGTCAGCCCCGGCGGCTCGCCGAAAAAGCAAAACCTGAAGAGCACCCCCGCCAATTCGCTCTTCCAGAATCCGACCATCGTGACCCCCGCCAGCGCCGAAGCCCGCACCCGCGACGGCAACAA
>JBDNFZ010000108.1:0-1993 GCA_041689555.1 Opitutaceae bacterium
CGACGATCATCGGGCCGGTGTGGATCGGGGCGGGCACGGAAATCCGGCCGGGGGCGTTTATCCGCGGCAACGTGATCGCGGGCGCCGGGTGCGTGCTCGGGAACGCATGCGAGTTCAAGAACGCGCTGTTGATGGACGACGTGCAGGTGCCGCACTTCAGCTACGTGGGCGACTCCATCCTCGGCAACGGCGCGCACTTTGGCGCCGGGGTGATCTGCTCGAATCTGCGGCTCGATCAAAAGCCGGTCATCGTGCGGACGCCGGACGAGGTGTTTGAAACCGGGCTGAGGAAGTTCGGCGCGATCGTGGGCGACGGCGCCGAGGTGGGTTGCAACGCGGTGCTCAACCCCGGGACCTTGCTCGGGAAGCGCGCGCTGGTGATGCCGACGATGGCGTTTTCCGGCTTCCTGCCGGCGGCGACGATCGCACATACGCGACCGGCGTTGAAACTGATCCCGCGACGGGACTAATTGGCTTTCTCTTTCCCGTAATCTTAATCTTTCTCTCGCGCTTCAACTCCCAACCGAGAACGAGAACGATTAAGATAAGAGGCAAGATTTCGCATGCGCACACTCACCGGCATCACACCCTCGGGCACGCTTCACATCGGCAATTATTTCGGCGCGATGCGTCCGGCGATCGACGCGCAGGCGCGCGGGGACTGTTTCTATTTCATAGCCGACTACCACTCGATGACGACGGTGACCGACGCGGCGGAGCGGCGGGCCCACACCCGCGGGATCGCGCTCGACTGGCTGGCGTGCGGGCTCGATCCGCAGACGAGCGTCTTTTGGCGGCAGAGCGACGTGCCCGAGGTGTGCGAACTCATGTGGATGCTGGGCACGCTCGCGCCGATGGGCCTGATGGAGCGCGCCCACAGCTATAAGGACAAAACCGCCAAGGGCATCTCGCCGAACTTCGGACTCTTCGCCTACCCGGTGCTGATGGCGGCGGACATTTTGCTCTACGACACGCACCGCGTGCCGGTGGGCCGCGACCAGAAGCAGCACGTCGAGATGACGCGCGATATGGCGATCAAGTTCAACGAAGCCTACGGCGAGACGCTGGTCGTGCCGGAGTCGGAGATCCGCGACGAGGTGGCGGTCATCCCCGGGCTCGACGGCCAGAAAATGTCGAAGAGCTACGGCAACACGATCGAGATCTTCGGCGACGAGAAGGCGCTGCGGAAAAAAATCATGGGTATCGTGATGGACTCGCGCACGCCGGCCGAGCCGAAGCCGGACGCGGAGAAGAATCTCGCGATCCAACTCCTGAGGCTTTTCGCGCCATCCGACGTCGCGATGGACCATGAGAACCGCCTGCGCGCGGGCGGGCTCGGCTACGGCGACCTGAAGAAGGCGCTGTTCGAGCACTACTGGAATTATTTTGCGGCGGCGCGGGCGCGGCGGACGGAGCTCGCGGCCAACCCGGATCACGTCGACGCGGTCTTGCGCGACGGGGCGCTGCGCGCGCGCGCGGTGGCCGAGCAGGTGATCGGCCGGGCGCGCAAGGCGTGCGGGCTGCGGTAGGTGTGCGTCGACCGAGGCGAGGCGCATCGCCGGGTTGGCGTTGAATCGCGTCTGTATCTGTAGGCCGCTCGCCTGCGAGCGCCCGGCAAACGGAGCGCTCGCAAGCGAGCTGGCCGACCGCAAACCGGCGGATGCATCGTGCCGGAGGCGGGATGAAGCGCGGAGTTGCCAGGAACGGCGCGCAGGGTTGGGCTGGCCGGCATGAACCGACGAGACTTTATGCAAGGGGCGGCGGCGTTGACGACGATGGCGGCTCTGCCCGGCGTAATGCGGGCGGCGGGTGCGACCGCTCCGGCGGCGCGAAAGTTCAAAGTCGCGCTCACGCCCGGAAGTATCGGCGTCACGGTGACGAGCCAACGCGAGCTGAACGAGCTGGCGCAGCGGCATCGGTTTGAGGCGGTCGAACCGCTTCCCGCGGAGATCGCGACCATGACGGCGGCCCAGCTCGCGGAGTTGAGCGGCGA
>JBDNFZ010000109.1:0-7174 GCA_041689555.1 Opitutaceae bacterium
AGATTTGAAATTTGGAATCTGGCATCTGGTATCTGGCGGCTGGCGGCTGGCATTTGGCGGCTGGCGGCTGGCGGCTGGCGGCTGGCGGCTGGCGGCTGGCGGCTGGCGGCTGGCGGCTGGCGGCTGGCGGCTGGCGGCTCGACGGCTTGGCGGAGGGAGGCGGGGCTTGGATCGCAAATAAATTTGCTCCTACGGGAGGGCTTGGGGCTAGGCGAGGATTTGGCGGAGACTTTCGAGGTCGAGGACGGTCGCGAGGGACTCTTCCTGCACGACGGCGGCGGCGAGGGCGGCTTTTTCTTTTTGGAGGGCGCGGATCTTTTGCTCGATGGTGTCGCGCGCGATCAGGCGGTAGGCGATGACTTGGTTTTTCTGGCCGATGCGGTGCGTGCGGTCGATCGCCTGCGCTTCCACGGCAGGGTTCCACCAGGGGTCGAAGAGCACGACGTAGCTCGCGGCGGTAAGATTCAGGCCGGAGCCGGCGGCTTTCAGCGAGAGAAGGAAAACGGGGATGGTCGCGTCGGTTTGAAATTTATCGACGAGGGCCTGGCGGTTTTCGGTCTGGCCGGTGAGGAGGAGGTGCGGGATGCCGCGCGCGGTGAGTTCGACGCGAATCAGCTCCAGCATGGTGACGAATTGGGAGAAGATCAGGACTTTGTGGCCTTCGGCGGCAAGCGGTTCGATGGTGTCGAGGAGGGCTTCGAGTTTGGCGCTGGGCAACGGGAGGGAGTTGGGGGTGGGCGCGTCGATTTCAGTTTTGGAATCGGAGAGTTGAGTGTCGGACGCAGCGGAGCCGACGGTGGATTTGGCGGCGCGGGATTTTTTGGCGGCAGATTTGCCGCGGACATTCTTCGGGAGTTCGCCGGCGCCGACGAGGCGGGGGTCGCAGCAGATTTGGCGGAGGCGGAGGAGGGATTGGAGGATGTTGAAGCGCTGGGTGTCGAATTGGCGGGCGCTCTTCACGCCGAGGAGCAGGGCGCGGGTGCGTTTGAGTTCGGCGTCGTAGAGCGCGCGTTGGGGGCCTTCGAGTTCGACGACGAGTTCTTCCTCGATGCGCGCGGGGAGGTCGCGTGCGACTTGGGATTTGGTGCGGCGGAGGAGGAAGTGTTTCACGCGCGCGGCGAGGCGGGTGCGCGCTGCGGGGTCGGCTTTGTCGTTGTAAAGGCGTTTGAAGGCGGTCTGGCCGCCGAGGAGGCCGGGTTGTGCGAAGGCGAAGAGGCTCCAGAGATCGAGGAGTCGGTTTTCGACGGGGGTGCCGGTGAGCACGAGGCGGTGCGCGGTGCGGAGGGCGCGGGCGGCGGCGGCGGTTGAGCTGGCGGGGTTTTTGATGTTCTGGCCTTCGTCGAGGATGACGGCGTCCCAGGACTGGGAGGCGAGGGCGTCGGCGTTGAGGCGGAGCTGGGTGTAGTTGGTGATCAGAAGCTGAGAGCGAAGAGCCGAGAGCTTGGAGCCGGAGGCGGAGGCGGAGCCGGAAGTCGAGGGCACGACGAGGGCGCTGGTGAAGGCGGCGGTGGTGAGGGCGGGGGCGAAGCGGGCGGTCTCGAGCTGCCAATTGACGACGACGGATTTGGGGCAGACGACGAGGACGCGGAAGGGTTTTTTCCCGAGACGCGGGCGGGCGGCGAGGTCGAGGAGCCAGGCGAGGGTCTGGAGGGTTTTGCCGAGGCCCATGTCGTCGGCGAGGATGCCGCCGAAATTATTTTCGGAGAGGAAGGAGAGGAAGTGGAAGCCTTCGTGTTGGTAGGGGCGGAGGTCGGCGACGAGGCCGGCGGGGAGCGTCGGGGCGGGCGAGGCGCGGAGGGCGGCGGAGCGGTCGCGGACTTGGGCCCAGAGTTTTTCGGGGAGGGCGTCGCGGAGGGTTTCGTCGGCGAGTTGGAGGGCGTGGAAGCGGAGGGGTTCGCGGCCGGTCTCGGCGGCGGCGGTCGCGGGGTCGAGGCCGAGGCGGGCGATTTTTTCCTGCGTGGCGGGGGAATTGTCGACGATGAGGCGACGCCAGCCGCGGCCGGCGAGGCGGACGAAGCGGCCGCGGGCGGAGTGGAGCAGCGCGATCTCGGCGGGGGTGAGGGCGGTGTCTTCGGCGCGGAGGGTCACGCGGACATCGAACCAATCGATGCCGGTTTCGTCGCCGGGGGTGAGGTCGATGGCGAAGTGGGCGCGGGTGGGGGCGGCGGCGAAGGCGGCGAGCTCGGGGGCGAGCTCGATGAGGGTGTTGGCGGGGAAACCTGCGAGCCAAGTGGAGAAGGTTTCGGGGAAGGAGGGCGAGTTGATCTCGGCGATGAGGCGGGGGCCGGCCGGATAGTGGTCGTTGCGAAACGTGGGGAGGAGGAAAAAGTGTGCGAGGGCGGTGCGGGTGGGGACGAAGTCGAGGATGAGAAAGGCGGAGTCGGGTGGCGGGGGCGGGAGGCCGTGGCCGGAGCGGTGCCAGGTGTCGCCGTGATAATGGCCGCGCGGGGTCCCGTCGGGGGCGATGGCCGTGAGTTCGAGGAGGATGATGTCGTCTTCGCCGGGCGGGGTTTGAGGGTAGCGAGGGGAGAGTTGGGCGCGGAGGCGGGGGCGGAGGGTTTCGTGACGGAAGCGGCCGGCTTCGGGCAGGGCGAGGGCGGCGCGGGGGAGGGCGAAGGTGAGTTCGCCGTCATCGGCGAGCGGCGGCAGGCCGGTGAAGAGCGTGGCGCCGTGAAGGTAGAGGGCGGGTGAGGCGGCGAGGTGGAGGAGGGGGCCCGGAGCGAGGGTGCCGTCGGCAAAGGCGAGTCGGGCCAGGCAGAGTGCGGGATCGTTCGGATGGTCGGTGAAGCTCCAAACGAGGCGGCGGGGATCGCGGGTGATCGGGGTGCCGTCGGCGGCGACGACGCAGGCCGACGTGAGGGGATGGCTGAGCAGGCGGCCGAGAAACGAGCGGTCGGCGGCGTCGGTGAGCTTGACGGCGGTGCGGCCGGAGCCGGCGAGATGGGCGATGAGAATGGCGGCGAGGGAGGCGGAGGCGGGCTCGAAGGAGAAGGCGGTGTGTTGCGAAGCGTGGAGCAGATCGCGGAGCGCGGTGGAGGAAAGGGAGTGGAAGGAGGGTTGGTCGGAGCCCGTCGTGGAGATTTCCCAGGCCGTTTTGGGCCGGGAGAGACGGAGCCGGAGGGCGTGGAGCGCGAGGGGCGGGGCGGAGGTGGAGGGGTTTTCGGCGGCGTCGGCTTCCAAGAGGGCGAAGCGGCCGCGCCAGAGGGCGAGTTCGCGTTGGAGGCGGTGGGCGTTGACGGCCGCGCGGGCCCAAGGGAGGTCGGTGAGCTTCGCCATGAAGGCGGGCGCGGGGATGGATTTTTCCTCGAAGAGGAGGGCGAGGTGGGACCAGAACTCCAGCGGGGTGGCGGGCGGGCCGGACCAGCGGTCCGCGAAGGGGTTTTGGTAGGCGTAGGAGTATGCGGACCGGTGGGTGGCGGGGAGGAGTTGGGCGAAGGTGCGGTTGTCGTAGTAGCGGTCGGGTTGGAGGCTGCGGTGGAGGGTGACGAGGTGGCGGAGGTAGGTGAGGGCCTTGCCGATGGGCGGGGCGCCGGTGGCGGCAGTGAAGTGAGTGACGAGGGTGGATTCGTGGTCGGAGGCGGCCGGGGCGCGGTTCGGGGCGGCGGGCGCGGGCGAGCGCGGTGCGAATGGAGCGGACGTGGCGAGGTGGGCATCGAGTGCGAGGCCGGCGGCGTAGAGGTGTTTACACTCCTGGCTAACGGGGCAGGAGCAATCGCCGGCCCAACCCGAATCGGGTGCGTGGGTGAGATGGCACGCATAGGAGCGGGTGCCGCGGACGGCGACAGTGACGACGGTTAAGGACGGATCTTGGGCAACATGCAGGGCGCGGACGCGGCCATCGGCGTGGTAGGCGCGGCCCTTGGAGCGATCGGAAGGATGAAAGCCGTCGAGCCAGGCGGCGAGATCGTCGCGGAGATCGTCGCGGAGATCGGAAGGCGGGGTTGGTTGGGCAGCCATGCGGGCCAAGGGTGAAGCAGCGGGGCGGGGCGGCGTCACGCAGGAAGTGGGGCGAGGGGGAAGAATGGAGTCGCGGGACGGGAATAAGAAATCTGGAATCGCGAAACGGGAATTTTTAGCCGGATTCGAAAGACCGACTTGGCCGTGCGGCGGAGCGCGCGGCCCACCGCGGGGCGCGGCTTATCGGCGGGGCTTGGATCGCAAATAAATTTGCTCCTACGGGGGGTGCTTGGGCTAGGCGAGGATTTGGCGGAGGCTGTCGAGGTCGAGGACGCTCGCGAGGCTCTCTTCCTGCACGACGGCGTTGGCGAGGGCGGCTTTGTCCTTTTGCAGGGCCAGAATCTTTTGCTCCACGGTGTCGGCGGCGACGAGGCGATAGGCGACGACGGGCTGCGTCTGGCCGATGCGGTGGGTGCGGTCGATGGCTTGCGCTTCGACGGCGGGATTCCACCAAGGGTCACAGAGAATAACGTAGCTCGCGGCGGTAAGGTTGAGGCCGGAGCCGGCGGCTTTGAGCGAGAGCAGGAAGACGGTTTTGCTGCGGTCGGACTGGAATTGATCGACGAGTTCGGCGCGGTTTTCGGTGGCGCCGGTGAGCTTGAGGTAGCCGATGTCGGCGGCCCGGAGGCGGGGCTCGATGAGTTCGAGGAGCGAGACGAACTGGCTGAAGACGAGGACCTGTTGGCCTTCGTCGCGGAGTTCTTCGAGGCGTTCGAGGAGGGCGTCGAGTTTGGCGCTGGGGATATCGGCGTGGGCGCCGGAGACCAAAGCGGGGTGGCAGCAGATCTGCCGGAGGCGGAGGAGGCTCGCGAGGACGTTGAAGCGCACGGCGTCGAGGGCGCGGGAGGTTTCGATGCCGAGGAGCTGGGCGCGGGCGCGTTTCAACTCGGCGTCGTAGAGGGAGCGTTGTTCGCCGTCGAGGTCGACGAGGATGATGTCCTCGGTGCGCGGGGGAAGCTCGGGAGCGACCTGGGCCTTGGTGCGGCGCAGCATGAAGTGGCGGACGCGACGGCGGAGGCGGGCGGGCGAGGTCGGATCCTCGGCGGGATACTGGCGCTTGAAGCCGGCCTGGCTGCCGAGGAGGCCGGGCTGGGCGAAGGCGAACAGGCTCCAGAGATCGAGCAGGCGGTTCTCGATCGGCGTGCCTGTGAGGGCGACACGGTGGGTGGCCGGGATGGCGCGGGCGATGGCGGCGGTCTGGCTCGTGGGGTTCTTGATGAACTGCGCCTCGTCGAGGATGACGGCATCCCAGTTATGGCGGTGGAACCACTCGGTGTTGAGGCGGAGCTGGGCGTAATTTACGACCAGAAGGGCGGGGCGGTCGGCCGGGCCGGGCATGCGGGTCGCGAGGGAGAGGAGCGGGGTGAAGGCCTCGGCGGCGAGGGTGGGGGCGAAGCGCTCGGTCTCGGTGAGCCAGCCGTGCATCACGCTCTTGGGGCAGATGACCAGGGCGCGGAAGGGTTTTCTTTTGGTCTCGGGCGAGGCGGCGGCCGCCGCCGTCGCTTGGGCGTGGGCCTGATGGAGGAGCCACGCGAGGGTCTGCACGGTTTTGCCGAGACCCATGTCGTCGGCCAAGATGCCGCCGAAGCCGCGGTCGGCGAGGTGCGCGAGAAACTGAAAACCCTCCTCTTGGTAAGGGCGCAGCGTGGCGCGCAGACCGGCGGGGAGCGGCGGGGTGGGCAGGGCGGCGAGGGCGGCGGCGCGGGCGCGGAGGGAGTCGGAGAGCGCGAGATCCTGCGCGCCGAAGGTCTCGATCTCCGCGACCAACTGGAGGGCGTGGAGCCGGTGCTTGGCGGGTTTGCCGCCGGCGAGGAGATCCTCGGCGCGCAGGCCGAGGCGGTCGAGGGCGGCGGCGGCCCCGGGGTCGGCGTCGGGCGCGATTTCGAGGCGGCGCCAGCCGTGCTTGGCGAGGCGGACCCACTTGCCCCGCGCCTTGAGGAGGAGGGCGATCTCGTCGGGCTTCAGGCGGGTGTCCTCGACGCGCAGCTCGACGGTGAGGTCGAACCAATCGCGGCCCTCGCCGGCGGCCGGCGCGGCGTTGAACTCGACGTGGCCCCGTAAGGCCGGGCCGAGCAGGCCCTCGAGCATGGGCGAGGCCTCGATCTCGAGATCGGGCGGGAGCGTTTCGCGCCAGGCGATGAATTCCTCGGGGAAGGTTTTGGACATCGAGCGCGCCCAGACGTTGACCCACCGGTTCCAAGCGAGGCGGAACTCGGCGAAGCGGGCGGCGATGGCGTTGGCGCCGTTGAGGTCGAATTCGAGCAGCGGCTCGTCGTCGGCGCGGGGCGCGGGGGCGTGGCCGGGGGTCCACTGCCAGCCGCGTTCGCCGTCCCAGACCTGTTCGCAGGCGGGATTGGCGGAGCGGGCGAAGAGTTGCGCGTGAAAATACTCGGAGGCGTCGGGCTCGGTGTCGGCGGTGCTCCAGCACTTGATGACGGGGCGGAGGGGCACGCGGCGGACGCGACCCTCGAGGGCGGCGGGGAGGCGGAGACCGTTGGCGCGCAGGCGGGACATGAGTCCGGCGTCGGCGAGGACGGCGGCGGGAATGTGGCGGGCGGGTAGGGGCGGCGGACCGCGCCAGACGCGGCCGCCGAAAAGGTAGAGCGGTTCGGGCTTCTTGCTGATGAGGCGGGCCTCGTCGGCATCGCGGCCGTCGGGCGTGAGCAAGTGGAGTTCGAGGCGGTCGCGTTGCGCGGTCGAGACGGAGGCCTCGGGGAGGAGCGGCTCGGGCTCGATGGCAAACGGTTGCTCGTCGGTGAGCACGACGGCTTCGCGCGCGGCGGCGGTGGCGAGGAGGGCGGCGGCGGCGTCGGCGGAGAGGGTGAGGCGCGGCGTGTAGAGCCAGCCGTAGCCGCGGGCCTCGGAGATGAGCAGGGCGGCGAGGGCGGCCTCGGCGGGCGGGCGGTCGGAAAAATCCGCAGGCCGCGAGGCGGCGAGGGCGGTGAACCAGCGTTGGTTGGGCGGGCGCCAGGGCTTGTCGGCGGCGGGGCGGATCTCGATGAGGAAACGGCCGAGGGGATTCAGGCGCGCGCGGAGGCCGACGATATCGGTGGCGGCGTTGTCGGCGTGGCTGGTGCCGGTGGTCTCGGGCGCGGCGAAGGCGGTGCGCCAGACGGCGAGTTCCTGTTGCACGAGGCTCTCGTCGACGGCGGCGTGGACGGCGGCGGTGTCGGTGAGGGGAACGAAGACTTCGGGGATGGCGCGGCCGGTCTGCTCG
>JBDNFZ010000110.1:0-8210 GCA_041689555.1 Opitutaceae bacterium
GCGGCCAAGGTGGGGGTGGACAAGGCGGAGGCGGAGGCCCGGCTTATCCACCGCAGCCACGGCCGCCGAGCGCGCCGCAGGTTTTCGGCGATTTGCCCAATCCGGCACGGTTTGCCGATCTTGCGGCCGTCGATACCCTGGCGGTGGAGATCTCCTCGGGCGGGGGGGAACCCCTCGTGCTCGACGATCTCTACGCGTTGACGCTTTCCGAGCTGACGGTGTTTGCGCGCCGGGAGGGAATCGCGTTCGACGGCGCGCCGAACCGACGCACGCTGCAGGACAAGATTTTTGCGGCCGCAGCGACGGCCAAGCGTCCGATTCTGGACCGTGGCTACATCGACATCAATGAACGCGGGGCCTTCGTCGTTCACCGCCAGGGCAACTACCGTCTCTATCCCGACGACGCCTATCTGCCCGAGAGTCTGATCGCCCGCTATGGCCTGAAACGGGGCCATCAAGTCGAAGTCCTCGTGCAGGCGCCCCAGTCCGGCGACCGCTGCCCCGCCGTGGTGCGGATCGACAAAGTGATGGGCCTGCCGCCCGAGGCCATCGCCAACATCATTCCCTTCGAGGAGCTTACTCCCTACTACCCGCTGAAGCGCATCTTGCTCGAGTCCGACGAAGTGGCGAAAGACGTGTCGATGCGCGCGGTCGACATCCTCACGCCGATCGGTTTCGGGCAGCGCGGGCTGATCGTCGCGCCGCCGCGCACCGGCAAAACGGTGCTGATGCAGAACATCGCCAACTCGATCTCGGCGAACAGCCCCGAGGTGAAGTTGATCCTGTTGCTCATCGACGAGCGGCCGGAGGAGGTCACGGATTTCAAGCGCCACACGAAGGGCGAGGTCGTGTCTTCGACGTTCGACGAGACGCCCGAGAACCACGTGCATTGCGCGGAAATGGTCGGCGAAAAGGCCCGCCGTCTCGTCGAACAGGGCGAGCACGTCGTGATCTTGCTCGATTCGATCACCCGGCTCGCCCGCGCCTACAACGCGCTCACGGGCAACGGGGGCAAGACGATGTCCGGCGGCCTCGAGTCCAACGCGCTGCAGAAGCCGAAACGCTTCTTCGGCGCCGCACGCAACATCGAGGGCGCGGGCAGCCTGACGATCATCGCCACGGCGCTCGTCGATACCGGCAGCCGGATGGACGAAATCATTTTCGAAGAATTCAAGGGGACCGGCAATTCCGAGATCCACCTCGACCGCGGTCTTGTCGAGCGGCGGATTTTCCCGGCGATCAACATCGACCGCTCCGGCACCCGCAAAGAGGAGCTCATCTACCACCCGGAGGAGCTGCAGCGCATCTACGGCCTGCGCCGCGCGATGCAAGGGCTCGGCCCGATCGAATCGATGGAGATGCTGATCACCCGCCTGAAGAAGACGAAATCCAACGCGGAGTTTCTGCTTAGCCTCAGCCGCCAGTAGCCGACGCCATGTCCGCCCCCTCCGCCCCAAGTCCTCCGTCCGGGACCGCTTCGCCGGCGGCGGACGAGTTCATGGTGGAATTGGCCTTGGGCAGGGGCTTGGTGAGCGGGGACCAAGTCGAGCGCGCGCGTGCGCGGGTGGCCGCGCATACCGACCCCGCCACAAGTCCCCCGCGCCTGCTGGCGGAGTTGGTGACGGAGACGGGCATCGATCCGCGGAAATTGACGGAGATGTTGGCTTTCGAGTTTGGCCTCCAAACCGCTCCCGACCTGGGCGGATTGCGCGTAGCAGGCGACGTCCTCGGCTTGGTCCCCCGCGAGTTTGCGGCCCGTTACCTCCTGCTGCCTCTGGCCCACGAAGGTCGGGTTCTCCGGGTCGCGATCGCCGATCCCATCGACACCGAGGGCGTCGACAACCTCGGGCATCTGCTCAAGCTCACGATCGAGCCGCAGGTCGCACCCGCGGCCGAGATCGCCGCCGCGATCGACCGTTTCTACGGCAAGGACGCCGGCTCGATCGACGATCTGTTGAGCAATCTTTCGGCGCCGGGCAACGGCGACTCGGCCGTGGCAACCACCGAGGCGAGCGGACTCGGCGATGTGAGCGATACGGATGCCGATGCTCCGGTCGTGAAGCTCGTCCACAGCATCATCCTCGAGGCCATTCAACGCCGGGCTTCCGACATCCATCTCGAGCCGCTGGAGAAACGCTTCCGCGTGCGTTACCGGATCGACGGGGTTTTGCTCGAAGTCGAAAACCCTCCGAAGCGGCTGCAACTCTCGATTGTCTCGCGGCTGAAGATCATGGCGAACATCAGCATCGCCGAGAAACGCATCCCGCAGGACGGCCGGATCCAGATCATGATCAACGGGCGTCAACTCGACCTCCGCGTCTCCGCGCTGCCCACCGTGCACGGCGAGAGCATCGTGATGCGGATTCTCGACAAGGAGGGGCTGCAACTCGGTCTCCCCGAACTCGGTTTCTTCGGCGACGACCAGAAGGAAATGGAACGGCTCATCTCGTTGCCCGACGGCATCGTGCTCGTCACCGGTCCCACCGGCTCCGGCAAGACGACCACGCTCTACTCCTGCCTGCACCACATCAACAAGCCGGACCGCAAGATCATCACGGTCGAGGACCCCGTCGAATACCAACTCAACGGCATCAACCAGGTTCCCGTCCGGGCCGACATCGGCATGACCTTCGCCACGGCGCTCCGCGCGATGCTCCGCCAGGCGCCGAATATCGTGATGATCGGAGAGATTCGCGACTTGGAAACGGCCGAGATCGCGATCAACGCCTCGCTGACCGGCCACATGGTTTTCTCGACCCTGCACACCAACGACGCGCCGAGCGCGATCACGCGGTTGATCGATATCGGGGTAAAGCCGTTCCTCGTCTCGACCTCGCTGCGGGCGGTGCTGGCCCAGCGGCTCGTGCGGAAAATCTGCGCCAAGTGCCGCCAGCCTTACACGCCCTCTTCGGCCGAACTACGGTCCCTCAACATCAGCGCGGCCCAAGCCGCCGCCGCGACCTTTGCGAAGGGCGCCGGCTGCGCCAATTGCAACGGCACGGGCTTCCGCGGTCGGCTCAGCATCGTCGAGCTCTTCCTCATCACCGAGGAGGTCCAGCGCCTGATCTACGAGAACACCGGCTCCGCCCGCCTGCGCGAAAAAGCGCGCAGCCTCGGGATGCGCTCCATGCGCGAAGACGGATTGCGTAAAGTCACCGCCGGCCTCACCACCATCGAGGAGGTCGTCTCGATCACCGTCGGCGACGCCAACTAAGTTCCCCTCCCGGTTTCAGCGAATTCTTTTACCATGAGCTACGAAATGAACGACCTCCTCGACCTCGTGGTCGACCAAAACGCCTCGGATCTCCACCTTCAGGTCGGGCAGCCGCCGACGCTGCGGCTGAGCGGCAGCATGATGCCCATCGACGGTCCCGCGCTCACGCCCTCCGACACCGAGAAACTGATGCAGTCGATCACCCCGGACAGCCACATCAGCAATGTGAAGCTCAACGGTGGTTCCGACTTCGGCTTCGCGTTCGGCGAGAAGGCGCGGTTTCGCGTCTCGGTTTTGCGGTCCAAGGGCAACTTCGGCATGGTCCTGCGCCAGATTCCCTACAAGATGTTCGGCCTGCGCGATATCGGGCTGCCGGACAAAATCCGCGAGCTGCTTTACCGTCCGCGCGGGTTGATTCTCGTCACGGGCCCGACCGGTTCGGGCAAGTCCACCACGCTCGCCTCGATGGTGAATTACATCAACGAGAACCGCGACGGCCACATCATCACCATCGAGGATCCGATCGAATATTATCATTCCCACAAGCGGTGCGTCGTCACCCAGCGCGAGGTCCATGTCGACGTGCCGAGTTTTTCCGAGGCGATCCGCCGCGCGCTCCGGCAAGACCCCGACATCATCCTCGTCGGTGAAATGCGCGACCTCGAGACCATCGAGGCCGCCATCAGCGCCGCCGAGACCGGCCACTTGGTCTTCGGCACGCTGCACACGAACAGCGCCGCCAAGACCGTCGACCGCATCGTCGACGCCTTTCCCGCGAACATGAAGGACATGATCCGCACCCAGCTCGCGTCCTCGCTGGTCGCGGTCATTTCCCAGGTTTTGTGCAAGAAGATCGGCGGCGGCCGCATCGCCGGCTACGAGATCATGGTCAACACCACCTCGATCGCCTCGTTGATCCGCGAGAACAAAACCTTCCGCATTTCCTCGGACATCCAGACCGGGGCGAACCTCGGGATGATCACCATGGACACGCACCTGATGAGCCTCGTGAACCGCGAACTCGTTTCTCCGGACGAAGCCTTGGACAAGGCGCAGGATCCGCTCGTGATGCGCGAAAAACTCCTGCAGAGCGGCGCCCAGCTCCGCGCGACCTAGCCGAGGGTCAGAGTCCCGCGCGATGTTTCCGACCCACAGTCCCGCCCTCTATGAGTTCCTGCGCGAGCAACGTCTCGTCGCCCCCGCGCAGCTCGGCGAGCTCAACGAGGAGCACAAGGCCACGGGCAAGCCCCTCGCCGACGTGGTCGTCGACGCCGGGTTGATCGAGAAAAGCGCCCTGCTCGAGCGGATCGCCCTGCACTTCGGCCACGAATACCTGCCCGACATGCCGGCGCAGTTTCCCGGCGAAGCCATCGCGGCCCTCACCGGCAAGCTCGCCCGGGACTATGCCGTGATGCCCCTGCGCGTCGACGCGACCAGCATCGACCTGCTCGCGGCCGATCCGTTTAACGGCCAGATCGTCGACGACCTCACCTTCGCGCTCGGTCGCAGCGTCCGCCTTTTCCTGGCGGACCCGGAGAAGATCGACGTCCAGATCCGGCAGCACTACGGCGAGGACGACGCCAGCATTGACGACCTGCTTCAGGAGATCAGCACCGGCGAGTTCATCCAGGACGAGAGCAAGCTCTCCGCCCACGACATCGAGACGATGGCCGAGCAGACGCCCATCATCCGCTTCGTCAATCTCGTGATCGGTCAGGCGATCCGCGACAAGGCCTCCGACATCCATTTCGAGCCCTTCGAGCACGAGTTCAAGATCCGCTACCGCATCGACGGCGCGCTTTACGAGATGGCGCCGCCGCCCAAGCAACTCGCGCTGCCGATCACCTCGCGCCTGAAAGTCCTGGCCAACCTCAACATCGCCGAACGCCGCGTGCCGCAGGACGGACGCATCAAGATCACGCTGGGCGGACGCCAGGTCGATCTGCGCGTCTCCACGTTGCCCACGCAGTTCGGCGAGAGCATCGTGCTGCGCGTGCTCGACCAGTCGGCCGTGCAACTCGACCTGACGCAGCTGGGCATGCCCCCCGATGTGTTCGAGGGCATCAACGAAATCGTGCGCCGGCCCAACGGCATCTTCATCGTCACCGGCCCGACCGGATCCGGGAAGACGACCACCCTCTACAGCGGCCTGCGCGTGGTGAACACGCCCGATCTCAAGATTCTCACGGCCGAGGACCCGGTCGAATACGAGATCGAGGGCCTGATGCAGGTCCCCGTGAACCCGCTGGTCGGACTCACCTTCGCCTCGGCGCTGCGTTCGTTTCTGCGGCAGGACCCCGACGTGATCATGGTCGGCGAAATTCGCGACTTGGAAACGGCGCAGATCGCCATCCAGGCCTCGCTCACCGGCCACCTTGTGCTCTCGACCCTGCACACCAACGACGCCGCCGGTGCGGTGACCCGGTTGATCGACATGGGCGTGGAGCCGTTCCTGATCGCCTCGTCCGTCGAGGCCGTGCTCGCGCAGCGGCTCGTGCGCCGCATCTGCCCGCACTGCAAGGCCGCCTACGAACCGCCGGATTCGCTGCTCGAGCCGCTCGGGATCGCGCGGGCCAGCGTCGGCGACCGGCACTTTTACTTCGGCCGGGGCTGCGGCGTCTGCAACCAGACGGGCTACAAGGGCCGGCTGGGAATCTACGAGTGGCTGCGGATGAGCGAGGCCGTGCGCGACCTGGTGGTGAAGCGCGCGCCGACGCTGCAGATCCGCCAGAAGGCGCTGGAGCAGGGCATGCGCACGCTGCGAGACGACGGCCTGCGCGCGATTTTCGACGGCCTCACCACGATCGAGGAAGTCGTCAAATACACGTGAGCACCGCCCCGAAACTTGCCCTCCGCCCCGCCACCCCGCCGCCACGCGAAAAGCCCGTGCCGAAATCGGCGCAGGCCGAGGCCGCGCTCCGCACCGCGGTGCGGAAAAAATCGCCGCCGATGGTCTTCGGCCGGGCCCTCAACAGCAAAGGGCTCACCGTGTTCACCCGGCAACTCGCGACGCTCGTGAAGGCGGGCATGCCGATTTTGCGGAGCCTTGAGGTGCTGGCGCGACAGGAGAAGCGGGCCGGTTTCAAAATCGTCCTCGACCAGATCGCCGACACGATCCGCTCGGGCGGAAATTTCTCCGAGGGACTGGCGGCGCATCCCAAGCTCTTCGACCGGCTTTACGTGAACATGGTCCGGGCGGGCGAGGCCGGCGGCGTGCTCAGCACCGTTTTGGAACGGCTCGCGGTGTTCAACGAGAAGTCCGAGCGCATCAAGGGCAAGGTGAAGTCGGCGATGATCTATCCCGCGATCATCTCCAGCGTGGCGGTGACGATCGTCGCGATCCTCATGGTTTTCGTGGTGCCGAAGTTTCAGGACATCTTCACCGGGCTGCTCAAGGGGCAACCGCTCCCGTTCCTCACGCAGGTGCTGCTCACGATCAGTTACTTCATGCGCGACAACTTCATCGTGACCGGAATCGGGGTCGCGGGCGCTTACGTGGGCTTCAAACTCTACAAGAAAACCAAGACCGGCACCCGGACCCTCGACTGGTTGCTGATCCATTTTCCCGTGATCGGCGACCTCATGCTCAAGGCGACCATCGCCCGTTTCACCCGCACCTTTGGCACGTTGTTGTCGAGCGGCGTGCCGATGTTGCAGGCGATCGTCATCACCCGCGACACGAGCGGCAATGTCCACGTGGCCAACGCGCTCAACGTCGTCCACGACCGCGTCAAGGAGGGCGACAGCGTGGCCAAGCCCCTCGAAGCCACCGCGATCTTTCCCGGCATGGTGACCAGCATGATCGAGGTCGGCGAAGAGACGGGTGCGATGCCCGAGATGTTGACCCGCATCGCCGACAGCTACGACGAGGAAGTGGACAACGCCGTGGCCGGCCTGACCTCCGTGATCGAGCCGATCATGATCGTGTTCATGGCGGTGATGGTGGGCACGATCGTCATCGCGCTGTTCCTGCCGCTGGTGAGCATCATCGAGAACCTGAAGTGAGCGCGGCCGAGGCGGCGCGCGCGTAGGAGCAAATTTATTTGCGATCCCCGGCGGGCGCGACGGCCGGAGTTGGGCGCGGGTTTTCGGATCGCAAATAAATTTGCTCCTACGGGGACCGGGCAGACGTTCGGAGGGTTTTTCGGTCTCGCGGGTTTGGCCCAGAGCGTGCGCGTAGGAGCAAATTTATTTGCGATCCCCGGCGGGAGCGACGGCCGGAGTTGGGCGCGGCTGTTCGGATCGCAAATAAATTTGCTCCTACGGGGAGACGCGCTTGTTGCGCCATGGCACGTCGAGACCGGGCAGACGTTCGGAGAATTCCCCGGTGTCGTGGGCTTGGCCCAGAGCGTGCGCGTAGGAGCAAATTTATTTGCGATCCCCGGCGGGCGCGACGGGCGGAGTTGGGCGCGGGTGTTCGGAGCGCAAATAAATTTGCTCCTACGGGGAGACGCGCTTGTTGCGCCATGGCACGTCGAGACCGGACAGACGTTCGGAGAACTCCCCGGTGTCGTGGGCTTGGCCCAGAGCGTGCGCGTAGGAGCAAATTTATTTGCGATCTTCGGCGGGCGCGACGGCCGGAGTTGGGCGCGGGTTTTCGGATCGCAAATAAATTTGCTCCTACGGGGAGACGCGCCGCGTCAGCAGCTGCCCGCTAAGGCCGGGCAAGCGTTCGGAGAATTCCTCGCCGTCGCCGGCTTGGCGCAGCGCGCGTTGGACCATGCCCATTTTGGCGTCGAGGTTGTCGATCATCGAGACGAAGACGGCCTCGGGCGCCGCCGCATAAACCGCCGCGCCCCACTCGGGCTCGCCCTGATGGCTGAGCACGATGTGTTCGAGGCGTTCGAGCCGCTCCGGATCGAGCTTCGATTTCAGGCCGGCCTTGCGGACGAGTTGGTAGCCGAGCACGACATGGCCCTGGAGAATCCCGCGGCGGCTGCGCTTGGTGGCGAGCGTGCCCTCATACTCGATGGTCTTGCCGGTGTCGTGGACGAGA
>JBDNFZ010000111.1:0-6238 GCA_041689555.1 Opitutaceae bacterium
CCCCCCCGCCCCCGCCGCGCCTCCCGCCGTCCTGATCCGCCGCGTCTCGCTCGATCTTACCGGCCTTCCCCCCGCCCCCGCCGAGGTCGCCGCCTTCGAGGCCGACTCCCTCCGCAATCCGCACTCCGCATTCCCCGATCTCGTCGACCGCCTCCTCGCCTCTCCGCACCACGGCGAACGCTGGGCCCGCCCGTGGCTCGATGTCGCCCGTTACTCCGATTCCAACGGATACTCCATCGACGCCCCGCGCCAGATTTGGAAATACCGCGACTGGGTCGTCGACGCCCTCAACCGCGACCTGCCCTACGATCAGTTCGTCATCGAACAACTCGCCGGCGATCTCATCCCCAACGCGACGGTCGCCCAAAAAACCGCGACCGGCTTCAACCGCAACACCCAGATCAACCAAGAGGGCGGCATCGACCCCGAGCAATTTCGCGTCGAGGCCGTGATGGACCGCGTCGCCACTTTTGGCAGCGCCTTCCTCGGCCTCACCGTCGCCTGCGCCCAGTGCCACGACCACAAGTTCGACCCGATTCCGCAGCGCGATTACTTCCGCCTCTACGCCTTTTTCAACAACACTGTCGACGACGGCCACGGGAAGAGCACGCCCGGGGGCACCCTCGCGTTTCCCAGCGAGAAAAGCGGCAGCGCCAACCTTCCCGCAGAGATCGCCGAAGCCCGCAGCAGTCTCGAAAATTACCTCGACGCCAGCGGGCGCGACATCACCGCCTGGCAGGCCATCCTTACCGAGGTGGAGCGCAAACAGTTCGGACCCATCGCCCGGGTAGCCGTCACTTTGCCGTGGGATCAGCAGACCCTCGCCCAGCGCCGCGCGCTTTACGGCACCTTCCGCCGCGATGACAACGAGTTCTCCACCCGCCATGAAAAACTCGCCGCCCTCGAGCGCAACGAGGGCAAGGCCGTCACCACTCTCGTGATGGAGGAGTTGCCCCAGCCCCGCGCGACCAAGATTTTCATCAAGGGCGATTTCGCCCGTCCCGGCGAACCCGTCACTCCGGGCGCGCTCGAGATACTCCCGCCGATCCTCGCCGACCAGCCCAACCGCCTCGACCTCGCCCGCTGGCTCTTCGCCCCCGCCCAACCGCTCACCTCACGCGTCATGGTCAATCGCGTCTGGCAGCAGTATTTCGGTCAGGGCCTTGTGCATACGGAAAACGACTTCGGCACCCAAGGCTCGGCCCCCACCCATCCCGAACTCCTCGACTGGCTCGCCACCGAGTTCGTCGCGCAAAAATGGAGCATGAAGGCCCTCCACCGCCTCATCGTCACCTCCGCCACTTACCAGCAATCTTCCCTTGCCCGCCCCGAACTCGCGCTCGCCGATCCGCTCAACCACCTCTTGGCCCGCCAGACCCGCCTCCGCCTCGACGCCGAGTCCATCCGCGACGTCGCCCTCTCCTTCAGCGGCGTCTTCTCAAACCGGCTCGGCGGCCCGCCCGTCTTCCCTCCCCAACCCGACGGCGTGATGAACCTCGGCCAATCCCGCCGCGCCTGGCTCCCCAACACCGGCCCCGACCGTTTCCGCCGCGCCCTTTACACCCACCACTGGCGCGCCACCCCGCACCCCGCCATCGCCGTCTTCGACGCCCCCGACGCCTTCAGCGCCTGCACCCGCCGCGTGCGCTCCAACACTCCGCTTCAGGCCCTCACCCTCCTCAACGACCTCCAATACTTCGAATTCGCCGAGGCCCTTGCCGCCCGGATTCTCCGTGAGGGCGGCACCACCGATGCCGCGCGTCTCGACTTCGCCTTTAACCTCTGCGTCGCCCGTTCGCCCACGGCCACCGAGCGCGCCCGCCTCCTCGCCCTTCTCGCCGAAGTGCAAAAGCCCAACGCCACCGACCCCGCCGCCACCCCCGCCCAAGCCTGGCTCACCGTCGCCCGCGTCCTCCTCAACCTCGACGAATCCATCACCCGGGCCTGACCTTCGTTTCTTCGGTTCTTCGCAGTTTATTTCCATGACATCTTCCGATTCTCTCACGCCCGCGCAACCCTTCGACTCCGTCTCGCGCCGCCACTTTTTCAGTCGCTGTGCAATGGGCCTCGGCGGCATCGCCCTCGCCTCGCTCCTCGACGACAAGCGCGCCCGCGCCGCCACCACCGCCGCCCCCGGCCCGCTCGCCGACCCCATGGCCCCGCGGCCGCCGAACTTCGCCCCCCGCGCCAAGAACGTCATCTACCTCTTCATGGCCGGCGGCCCCAGCCAGCTCGATCTCTTCGACTACAAGCCCCGCCTCAACGAGCTCAACGGCCAGCCCGTTCCCGAATCCCTCGTCGCCGGCAAGCGCTTCGCCTTCATGGACAGCTCCCACGGCACCAAGCTCCTCGGCACCCGTCGCGCCTTCGCCCGCCACGGCCGCAGCGGCGCCTGGGTCTCCGATCTTTTTCCGCATACCGCCGGCATCGTCGACGACATCACGCTGCTCCAGTCCTGCACCGCCGATCTCTTCAACCACGCGCCCGCCAAACTTTTTATGAACAGCGGCTCCGGCCAGTTCGGCCGTCCGAGCATGGGCTCGTGGGTCACCTACGGCCTCGGCAGCGAATCGCAAAACCTCCCCGGCTTCGTCGTCCTCCAGTCCGGCCCGCGCGGCCCCCGTGGCGGCGCCGTCCTCTGGGGCACGGGCTTTCTTCCCACCACTTACCAAGGCGTCCCGTTTCGCGGCAACGGCGACCCGATCCTCAACCTCACCAACCCCGCCGGCATCACCGCCGGCCGCCAACGCCAAGCCATCGACGCCATCCGCGATCTCAACCTCCAACAGGCCGTCGCCACCGGTGACGCCGAGATTCACACCCGCATCGCCGCCTATGAGATGGCCAGCCGCATGCAGGCCAGCGCCCCCGAGCTCGTCGATCTCTCCGGCGAGAGCGAGGCCACGATGAAACTCTACGGCGTGGACAAGGACACCCCGTCCTTCGCCCGCAACTGTCTCCTCGCCCGCCGCCTCGTCGAGCGCGGCTCCCGTTTCATCCAGCTCTACCACACCAACTGGGACAGCCACGGCGGTCCCGGCGAAAATCTTGAGTCCGACTTCTCCGCCCGTTGCCGCGAGGTCGATCAAGCTCAGGCCGCCCTCGTCACCGACTTGAAGCAGCGCGGCCTCCTCAAGGATACGCTTGTGATCTGGGGCGGCGAATTCGGCCGCACCCCCATGGGCGAAAACCGCGACACCACCGGCCGCAACCACCACATCGACGGCTTCACCATGTGGTTCGCCGGCGGCGGCACCAAGGCCGGCGCCGTCGTCGGCGCGACCGACGAACTCGGCTTCAACGCCGTCACCGACCGCGCCCACGTCCACGACATCCACGCGACGATTTTGCATCTCCTCGGCCTCGATCACAAAAAGCTCACCTTCCGTTTCCAAGGCCGCGACTTCCGCCTCACCGACGTCCACGGCCACATCATCCGCGGCATCCTCGCGTAGGGCGGATCTTCAGTCCGCCCTCCCGGCACCGCGCCGGTATCCGCCTTCCCCACCGCCCCCGCCCATGTTCACCCGTCGTCACTTCCTCCGCACGGCCGGCACCGCCGCCGCCTGCGCTTTCATTCCCGCCCGCGCAGCGACCGCCGCGCCCCTCCTCGGCTCCGGTGATTTCCGCTACCGCGTCGTCCCCGGCTGGGGCGTCCTCGACGCCGCCACGCCCGTCAAAGACTGCCACGGTCTCGCCCGCGACCGCGCCGGCCACATCATTCTCCTCACCAACCACACCGCCAACAACGTTATCGTTTACGATCGCGCAGGCCCCCTCGTCCACAAATGGGGCACTACATTTCCCGGCGCCCACGGCCTCTCTCTTGTCACCGAGGGCGACCGCGAGGTCCTCTTCATCACCGATCTCGCCACCCACCGCGTCGCCAAGACCACCCTCGACGGCACGCTCCTCGACGAATGGCGCTGGCCCGAGGCCACCGGCAAATACGAGAAGCCCGACCAATATCGCCCGTCGTGGACGCTCCACCTGCCCAACGGCGAATTCTACGTCCTCGATGGCTACGGCCGCGACTACATCGTCCACTACGGCGCCGACGGGAAATTTCGCCGCATCTTCGGCGGTGCCGAGGGCGGCATCGTCCACTGGGGCCCCCACGCCGGTATGGTCGACACCCGCGCCGCTACCGATCCCACGCTTCTCATCGCGATGAGCGACCAACAATATCTCCTCCGCCTCGCCCTCGACGGAAAAAAACTCGCGCAGACCGACCTCCCCGGCGGCAACCCCCGCCAGATTCGCCGTCACGGCGACCATTACTTCGTCGCCCACCTCGCCGACAACTGGCCCGCCGATCGCGCCAGCCGCGGCTTCGTCTCCGTCCTCGATGCCGATCTCCGCGTCCTCGCCAACATCGGCGGCACCCCGCCCGCCTACGACGACGCCGGCAAACTCCGGAAAATGCGCAGCGTCGGCGAAACCTTCATCCACCCCCACGACCTCCTCGTAGACGAAGACCAAAGTCTCTACGTCGCCCAGTTCGCCTCCAATCAGACCTACCCCATCAAGCTCGAGCGCATCTGACCCACTTCCCATGCCCATCCGCCCCTTACTCTTCTTAAGCCCCTTACTCCTCCTACTCCTCTTATCCCTCTTACCACTCTCGAGCCCAGCCGCCGCGACCCGGCTCACTCCCACCGAAGAAAAAATCGTCGTCGCCGTTAACGCCCAGGCCGGCGGTTTCAACGCCGACCTCGAGACCGCCGTCCAGATCGACAGCGCCACCGAGAATCTCGCCGGCGTCCGCCAACTCGCCGATCTCTACGGCGCCCAACTCACCCCGCTCGGTCTCGCCTATCGTTTCGCCGCCCTCCCCGCCGAGACGGGTCGCGCCGGCCATCTCATCGCCGAAAATCGCGGCACGCGGGGCCGGCGCGTGCTCCTCATCGGCCACCTCGATACCGTCCTTCCCGGAGGCAACTTCCGCCGCGAGGGCGACCGGGCATACGGCTCGGGCACGAGCGATATCAAGGGCGGCAACCTCATCATCATCTACGCCCTCCGCGCCCTCCACGCCGCCGGCGCTCTCGCCGGCACCCGGATCATCGTCATGATGACCGGCGACGAAGAAGCCGTCGGCCGCCCCGTCGAGATGAGTCGCGCGGAGCTCTTCGCCGCCGCCGCCCGCAGCGATGTCGCCCTCGCCTTTGAAGGCTCCATCGGCAACACCGGCACCGTCGCCCGCCGCGGCAGTGCCTCCTGGTCCGTCGAGGTGCAGGGCGCCACCGGCCATTCCTCCGCTATTTTCTCCCCCGCGATGGGCGCGGGCTCCGTCTACGAAGCCGCCCGCATCATCTCCGCCTTCTACGCCGAACTCCGCCTCCTCGACGGCCTCACCCTCAACCCCGCCCTCATCGCCGGCGGCACCGAAGCCAGCCTCAGCCGCACCGGCGGAAAAACCGAAGGCAAGACCAACATCACCGCCCAGCGCACGCTCATCCGCGGCGATCTCCGCACCGTCAGCGCCGAGCAACTCGCCGAAGCCCAGGCCAAGATGCGCGCGATCGTCGCGAAAAATCTCCCCCGCACCTCCGCCGCCATCGCGTTCAGCGAAGGCTACCCCGCCATGCCCGACTCCCCTGCCAACCGCGAGATCCTCGCCCAACTCGACGCCGTGAGCCGCGACCTCGGCTTCGCGCCCATCACCGCCTACGACCCCCGCTCGCGCGGTGCCGGCGACATCGCCTTCGTCTCCCCGCCCTTGCCCGCCCTCGACGGCCTCGGCATCCGCGGCGGCGGCGCCCACGCCCCCAACGAGTGGGCCGACCTCAAGACCGTCCCCGAACTCATCCAACGCACCGCCCTCCTCATCCACCGCCTCACGCGCTGACACCCGATGGGGCCGATCCGGGTTGGCCGCAGAAAAACCCGAGAAGGCACAAAAATCGAAAAACCAGAGCGACGCGCGGAGAAATGGGCTCGGTGGCAGCTTCAACCCGCAAGTGACGAACCCGCGGAAAAACCCCTCTCAATGACGACTCCGGGCTTCTTCGATTCTTCGTCGTTCAATCGCGGATTCTAAAATCACTTCGTCTGCGGTAACGCTCTCCAGCTCGTTCCAATTCCCTCGAAAGAGTCTTCTCGGCCTTTCCGTGATTCAATTCTCTCCCCGAGAATCCGGTTCTTTTTGTGACTTCTCGTGCTTTTTGTGGCCATCCTTTCCGTCTCTTCACTTGCTTTCTCCCACCTCATGAAACTCCGCCCCTTACTCCTCCTA